>CADAGD010000009.1 GCA_902787375.1 uncultured Eubacteriales bacterium | reverse complement strand
AGCTCCGTCGAGCCGACCGGCTCATGCCGCCATATAACATCCATGAAACGATAATCGCTTTCGCAAAGCAGTTTATCTTCCATCAATCAATTCTCCCTTCATGAGGTTTAGATTTATAAATCCTGAATGTAGTTTAGCACTATAGACCTTGTTTGTCAAGAACTTTTTTGATATATAATTACAAGCCGCTCAGACATTTTCCCGACGGTCAACGTCTGAGCGGCTCCGGTTGTGCAATCGGCTTTTTATTAAAACAGCTCTATCTCGAACCTGTCAAAATCGACTGGCTCTATGAAGTCGGCGGGCAGAAAAACGGTGTGGGAGAACTGCTCAAGCTCACGCACATGCTTTGAGAGTATAACGGGTCTTGAGAGATTCAGCTTGTGGCAGAGCTTTGAAAACGGCTCGCCCCAATCATCGACCTCGTAGGCGGACTTGACTTGGACGACCACCGTTTCATTTGCTATTGTCCGGTTGTCCCTTCTGACCTTGCCCCAAATCCTCATAAGTACCCCCTGTCAGCGGCGGGAAAGGACGGTCGAGGCGAGGTCGGGTTTGTTGGTTATGATACCCGTGACGCCAAGTCCCGAAAGCCTTTCCATCCATGCGGAGTCGTCAACCGTCCATACATTTGTGGCTATCTCCATCAAATTGCATTCTGCGACCATGTTGGGAGTTTTGCTGATGGTTATATAGTGCGGATGCAGAGCTTTTGCGCCCATGCTCCTTGCATATGTCCAGGGCTTGAGCATAGCGCATATATAGAGGAAGCCTATGGGAGTATCGGGACGCTGAGCAAGAAGATCGAACAGGGTATAATGATTGAATGAGGAATACAAGACCCTTCCCTTCATATTATATTCGTCCTCAAGCTCAAAGAGCTTTTTACCTATGCCGGGATAGTCGATTATATCGGTCTTTATCTCAACATTCACGGTTTTGTCGGTATCCTTTATGAACTCATAAAGCTCGCGCAGCGTTGGTATTGTGACGCCGCCGAAGCCTTCCATGCCGTTGCAGGCGTCGAAGCCGCGAAGCTCCTCAAGCGTGAAATCACGGACGAAGCCATGAGCGTTGGTAGTGCGGTCAAGCCTTTCGTCGTGTATAATGACTACCTCACCGTCCTTGGAAAGATGCACGTCCAGCTCGATTCCGTCCGCGCCGTATTCAAAAGCCATTTCAAAAGCCGGTATTGTGTTTTCGGGAGCGTAAGCGGACGCGCCCCTGTGAGCTAATATTCTTGTATCCATTTTTATATTTATCCTCCGATTATTTTATAAATCCGCGCTTTTTTAAAAGCTCTTCAACCTCGCGGCCTATGTCTTCAGGAGTTCTCATGCGGCTGCCGTCCATGCAGTTTATTATTTCCACATCATCGTATCGCTGCGCGGCGAGAATGTACATATTGCGCGCGCGCTCCTGTATTGAGAGGCTGCCTTCGTATACGTCGCGGCCCTCGCCTATGTAGTCGCGCACGCCCTTGCTGTCCACATTATGCCCTGCCTGCTCGGTACTTATGTTGAATACGATATTAAGAGCGGGACGGGGAAGTGAGAAATGATTGTATTCAAGGTCGAATACCCAATCCATTATGTCGGGCTTGTCCATATCGCGGTCGCGTATACTCTGGTATACGGCGTTTGAAAGGACGTATCTGTTTATTATGAGAAAATCATATTCGCCGTCGCGCCAGTTCTTCAATGCCTCAAAGCGGTCAAGGGCGAACCACAGCGACATGCTTTTCTGGTCTATGTCCGTCGCGGCGACGCCCTCGGCATTGGAGAGGAATCTTCCTATCTGGGCTCCGAAAAAGGATTCATATACGGGAAAAGCCCTTGTATCCACGGTATATCCGCTCTCCCTGAGATAATCGCAAAGTCTGTTGAACTGGACGGTCTTGCCGCTGCCGTCAATG
This sequence comes from uncultured Eubacteriales bacterium, assembly GCA_902787375.1. Taxonomy (GTDB): domain Bacteria; phylum Bacillota; class Clostridia; order Christensenellales; family CAG-138; genus UBA3857. The sequence continues at coordinate 37,772 of CADAGD010000009.1, read as the reverse complement.
CCTTCAATGTTGATAATTGTGGTTTTCATATGGATCACTCCTGAAACATCTTTTTTAGCTGTCCGTAGTCGGAATCGTCAATATAAGCCCTTATGTGCGTGCCTTCGTCGGTATGCTCCTCCGAAACAACAGTGCCGACCTTGTAGATGAAGCTCACCGCCTCATATTTGGAGTATGGGATTACTATATCTATCTCATGCCGTCCGCTGTTTAAGAGCGTTTCCGCAGCGTCAAGAAGCTCCTCAAGCCCCCTGCCGTTTTTTGCGCTGATGAACATTCGCTGTCTTGCATCCGTGTCGGATGTGGCATGAGGGTATTCCCCAAGCAAATCGCATTTGTTGAATACGTTTATTCGGGGGGTGTCCCCCGCGCCGAGGTCTGCTAAGACGTCCTCAACGACTCGCATTTGCGCCTCATGGTAATCGGAGGATATGTCGATTATGTGGAGTATGACGTCGGCTTTCGATACCTCCTCAAGAGTGGAGCGGAAGGCGTTAACAAGATCATGCGGGAGCTTGTTTATGAAGCCTACCGTATCGGAAAGAATGGCTTCCGTTCCGGATGGGAGCTTGATACCGCGAACCACGGGGTCAAGGGTGGCAAACAGCTTATCCTCGGCAAGCACGCCCGCATTGGTGAGCGCGTTGAGCAGGGTGCTTTTTCCGGCATTGGTGTATCCGACGAGCGCGATAAGCGGAGTACCGCCGCCGCGCCTGCCTTCGGAGCGAAGCTCGCGCTGTTTTGTTACCCCGGCAAGCTCCTCCTCAAGCTCGTATACGCGCCGTCTTATGCGCCTGCGGTCTATCTCAAGCTTCTTTTCGCCGGGGCCGCGTGTGCCTATGCCTCCTCCGAGCCTTGAAAGGATCTGTCCCTGACCGAGAAGGCGGGGCAGACGGTACTTGAGCTGAGCCAGCTCGACCTGCAATTTACCCTCGCGGCTCTGCGCCCTCGCGGCGAATATGTCAAGTATGAGGGTGGTTCTGTCTATGACGGAGGCTCCGAGAGTTTCCTCAAGATTTCTTTGCTGAATAGCGGAAAGCTCATCGTCGAATATGAATAAGTCGGCTTCAAGCTCACTTCCCATGAGCGAAAGCTCCTCAGCCTTGCCGCTGCCGACATATGTTGCGTTGTCAATGGAGCGTTTTTTTATGGGAACCGTGCCGACGACCTCCGCGCCTGCGGTTTTGGCAAGCTCCGCAAGCTCGGCAAGGGTGTCGTAGCCTGAGTCGTCGTTCATGCCGACGAGTATGGCGCGTTCCTTTTCATTCTCATGGACTGCCTTCGTAACGGAGCGAAAGCGATCGTCCGATATGAATATCTCGTTTATGAGCGCGTGATGAGGAAGCTTGAACGGACGCATGGGACCGTAAACCAAAGCCTCGCGGTTGCCCTCATCGTTTTTGTCGCCTATGAAGGCGGCATATAGCTGAGTGGGCTTGCCGTTTAAAACTCCGAGGCTTGCCATGGAATCAAGCTGCATCGAGCGCAGAGTGCCGATATCGACGCCCGACGGACGCCCGTCGCCGTTGGGATGCGTATGCAGACAGCGCACTCCGCAAAGCCTGTCCTCATTGCGGACAAGCCTTATATTGGGCATATCGACCTTCTTATCGCTGCCGATGGATACATCGACTATTCTGCCGTCCCTTGAAATGTATACGGCTATCTCGCGGTTAATGATTCCGGTAAGCTCCGCCATGAGGGATATAAGCTCCTCGGAGGCGAATTCCTTTTGTCCCATCCTTATATCGTATAGCGAACGGAGCTGCTCTATGGTGGTTGAGCGAAGTCCATTCATATTGCCGTTGACCTTGTTTGACATACTGCTCCTTGCGTGGTATTTTTACTATACCCTATTATAATGCCTCCCGGAGCTTTTTTCAAACATTTTATATTGACGCACCTCATCGGATACCCTTCCCGAAAGGCTCAGAAGCGCGGCGATATTGGGCAGAGCCATTAGGTAGTTGAAAAGCTCGCCCAATTTCCATGCCGTATCAACATTGATTATGGCTCCGACGGGTATCAGAAGCAGGAATACTGTCCTGAACGGAACGATGGAGCCGCTTCCCCAAAGATAGCATACGCAGCGTTCACCGTACATCGACCAGCCGACTATGGATGTGAACGCAAAGAGCAGTATTGAAATCGAGAGAAAGACGGAGGCGGTCTGAGTTCCGAATACCGATGAAAAAGCGGCGTTTGCAAGCGTCATGCCGGAATAATTTGCGGTTCCGAACGGAATATCGACGCCGCTTGTCAGAATTACGAGAGCCGTCAGCGTACACATGAGTATGGTATCAACGAACACCTCAAATATGCCCCATAAGCCCTGCCTGACGGGGTCGGTTTCGGATGAGCTTGCGTGAGCCATGGGCGCGGAGCCGACGCCCGCCTCATTGGAGTAAACTCCGCGTGCGACGCCTACGCGCATCGCCCTTGTCATGCCCGCTCCGAAAAAGCCTCCGACGGCGGGGGAGAGTCCGAACGCCCCGTCGAATATGGATTTCAGGGAGGGAAGGAGCCTTGTATGGTTTATTGAGATTATTATGACAGCCGATGCGATATACAGGAATGCCATCGCGGGGACTGCGCGTTCGGAGAAGTTTCCGATGCGTTTTGCGCCTCCCGCTATAACTGCCCCGGCAGCCGCCGCCGTCAGTATGCCGGATAACAGCAGAGCATATAGCCGCTCGATGGATACGTCAAGGCTTCTCAGCATATCAAAGGAGGCAAGAGCTATGGTGTTCGATTGAACCAAAGCGGTTCCAACAAGGCTTGCAAGACATCCGAAAACGGCGAAGCATACAGCAAGAGGACGCATCCTCCTGCCAAGCCCCTTCTCAATGTAGAGCATAGCTCCGCCAAGCGGAGGCTTCATGCTTGTATCCCTGTATCTTAAAGCAAGGACTATCTCCGCAAGCTTTGTTGCCATGCCGAGTATTCCCGCAAGCCACATCCAGAATATTGAGCCCACGCCGCCGATTATCAAAGCCCCGGCAACTCCCGCTATGTTCGCGGTTCCGATGGAGCCGCCAAGGGCTGTAGCCATCGCCTGAAATGAGGTCATTCCGCTGCCGCCGTTTCCGCTGTCGCGGCGGAAAGGATGTGCGAGTGCTTTGCCGATATGCGTGAACTGAAAGAAGCCGAGCCGAACGGTTAGGAAAAGCCCGGCTCCGAGCATCAAAAAAGACATGAATCCGCTGAAAACTTCCATATGGCATGATATGACGCGCTCTGTTGAAGAATAACCGAATATGTGCTATAATTCTTCTGCTTAGTTAATCATTGACTGCTTAGATAAAAAGAAACGGAGAATCAAAATTGGAAATGGAAGCAAAAGCTCTTGAAATATTGACGAGGGACAGGGTATCCAACATTGACATGTCGGAGGGTATAAAGCGCGGAACGATGGACGTGCTTTATGCTTGTAACGGAACCGTTCTGCTGCGTTCAAAGGATGGATTCCTGTACATGTTCCTGACCGACAACGCCGATGAGGGAAGGAACGCGCTCGAAGGGCATACCGATATGAAGCTCTGCGTGGCACACGGTATGCTTTCGAGGGACGTAATACAGGAGATGACGGGGCTGGATTATGAAACGCCCTGCCGTCAATTTGCCTACACTTCGGATAAGAAACCGGAGATAGACGAGCGTTTCACATATCGTGTGCTGACAGCAAGTGACGCCGAATATGTAAAGACGCATTACGCGCACGGCTATGAGCCGGATATTGACAGAGCCCTCTCCAATGGCAGGATAATAGGCGCGGAATATGGGGGAGAGCTTGCCGGATTCATAGGCATGCACGGAGAGGGAAGCGTCGGTATGCTGGAGGTTGACCCCGCATACAGAAGGCTCGGCATAGGAACTGCCCTCGAAAAATACATGTTCCGCCGCCATATGGAGAAGGGACATACCGCATATGGACAGGTATTTGTCGATAATGACGGCTCCCTCGCGCTTCAGAAAAGCATCGGAATAGAAGCGTCAAAAGAGCTTATATGGTGGATGTTCAATGAGGAATAGAAATGAAAAAAGGGCGTTGCCTGCAATCTGATTGCTTGTGCAGCAGCCCTTTTATAGTCATATCAGTATTATTGCTCCGTAAGGGAATTGAACCCAAGTCCGTATGCCTCGTCGATGGTTGAGAGCATTACCATGGCGTCCTTATCGGAGTCTTTAACAATGTCACGAACCGTAAAGACCTCGGTCTTTGAGCATATGAGCATTATTATATCCCTCTCCTTGCCCGTGTACGCGCCGACCGCCTTGAGGAATGTGACACCGCGCTCGGTTTCATCGAATATCCGCTGCTTTATCTCATCCTTTTTCTCACTTATTATCATGAGCATCTTCTGAGAGCCGGAGCCGTACATAAGCTTGTCAATAACCAACGTGGCAAGCATGGTCATTATTATACCGAACAGAACGGCGTTTATATCTCCGAATACAAGTCCGCCGGCGAGTATTATGGAGCCGTCCGTGAACAGGGTAATTGTACCGATGGACATATGCGGATGCTTTTTTCGTATGCTCATTATGACAAAATCGCTGCCGCCGGTGGAAGAACCGCGCATATAGACTATGCCAAGGCCCGCGCCTGTCAGAACGCCCGCGAATATCGTGGCGATAATACGCTCACCTGAATACATCGGGAACATCGGGAGTATAACGTCTATAAAGACGGTCATTATGACCATTGTCCTTATTGACTTTATGAAGAATTTTCTTCCGAGCGTCTTATAGCAGATTATTGCGATAGGTATGTTTATGATATTCTGGCACATGCCCAGCGGAACCCATGGCAGGTAGTGATTGATTATGATTGCCATACCGCCGACGCCTCCGGGCGCGAAGTTGGCGTTTGAGGCGAATGTGTAATAGCCTATGGCGTATAGCAGGCTTCCGATTATATCATAGATGGTGTCGATTGCCAATGTTTGCAATTTGGCTGCTGTAAAATAACTCTTCAAACTCTTCATTTTTGTTCTCCTTTTTGTATCAAATTGGTTTATTCCCGAATGTTATAAAAACGTCGGTGGATACTTTTATTGACGGCATGTCTTTAAGGTAAGCGTTCATTGGGTACCTCTTAAATATTTTTTAAATATAAGCGACCGCAGAAGTAATTTCTACTGCGGTCGCGGGAATCTCTTAACTGATTTTAACTATCAGTTGTTGTTGAGCTTCGCCTGTGCGGCTGCAAGACGAGCAATGGGTACACGGAACGGTGAACAGGAAACATAGTTCAAACCGATCTTGTGGCAGAACTCGATTGTGGAGGGGTCTCCACCGTGTTCGCCGCAGATGCCCAGCTTGAGATTGGGACGGGTCTTGCGTCCCAGCTCGGCGGCAATCTTCATGAGCTTGCCGACACCGGCCTGATCGACCTTCGCAAAGGGATCGGACTCGAATATCTTCTTATTGTAGTAATCGTTGAGGAACTTGCCGGCGTCATCACGGCTGAAGCCGTAAGTCATCTGAGTGAGGTCATTGGTTCCGAAGGAGAAGAACTCGGCTTCGGTGGCGACTTCATCCGCTGTAAGGGCGGCACGAGGTATCTCGATCATGGTACCGACCATATAGGGGATTTCAACGCCGCGCTCTGCCATGACCTTCTTGGCTGTATCATTCACAAAGCTCTTGACGTATTTAAGCTCCTTAACGTCGCCTACAAGGGGAATCATTATCTCAGGAACGATGTTCAGACCGGTTTCCTGACGAACCTCGATGGCAGCCTCGATGACGGCGCGTGTCTGCATCTCGGCAATTTCCGGATAGGTGATGGAAAGACGGCATCCGCGATGACCCATCATGGGGTTGGACTCATGCAGGGACTCAACGGTTCCCTTGAGCTGCTCGAATGTCAGACCCATTGTCTTGGCGAGGGAAGCAATATCCTCATCCTTCTGGGGAAGGAACTCGTGAAGGGGCGGATCAAGGAAGCGGATGGTGACAGGACGCTCTTCCATAGCCTTGTAGATGCCCTTGAAGTCGTCGCGCTGCATGGGCAGGAGCTTGGCAAGAGCCTTCTCGCGCTCTTCCTTGGTCTTGGAAACTATCATCTCACGGACGGCGGGAATCCTGTCCTCCTCGAAGAACATATGCTCGGTGCGGCAAAGACCGATACCCTCGGCGCCGAACCTTATTGCCATGGCTGCCTGAGCGGGGGAGTCCGCATTGGTGCGGATTTTGAGAGTGCGGATTTCGTCAGCCCACTGCATGATGGTGGCAAAGTTGCCGGACAGCTCGGCGGGAACCGACTTTATGGGCTCTGCATAGACCTTACCGGTGGAACCGTCAAGGCTCATCCAGTCGCCTTCCTTCATAACAAGACCGCTGTTGAATGTGATGGTCTTGTTGGCTTCGTCAATCAGGGCCTCCTTACAGCCGGATACACAGCAGGTTCCGAGCTGACGGGCGACGACTGCCGCATGACTTGTCATGCCGCCGAAGGATGTGAATATGCCCTCGGAGGCGGTCATGCCCTCAATATCCTCAGGGCTTGTTTCCTTGCGGGCGAGTATGACCTTTTCGCCTGCCTCGTGATGCGCCTTTGCGTCGTCGGCGGAGAAGTATACTTTACCGCAGGCGGCTCCGGGGGAAGCGGCAAGACCTGTCGCAACGGCGGCGGCAGCCTTGAGAGCGGCGGTATCGAATGTGGGATGGAGAAGAGCGTCAAGCGACTTGGGATCGATCATCTTGATGGCTTCTTCCTTGCTTATCATGCCTTCATCAACGAGATCGCAGGCGATCTTGAGAGCCGCGGCGGCGGTGCGCTTGCCGCTTCTGGTCTGGAGCATGAAGAGCTTGCCGCGCTCGATCGTGAACTCCATGTCCTGCATATCGCGGTAGTGATTCTCAAGGGTGTTTGCAACTTCAACAAACTGATTGTAAACAGCTTCGTTGGTCTGTTTGAGAGAGTCGATATGCTCCGGTGTACGGATACCGGCGACAACGTCCTCGCCCTGAGCGTTCATAAGGAATTCACCAAACAGCTTCTTTTCGCCCGTGGCGGGGTTCCTTGTGAATGCAACGCCCGTACCGGAATCATCGCCCATGTTGCCGAAAACCATGCTCTGTACGTTTACAGCGGTACCCCAGCTTGAGGGGATGTCGTGCATACGACGGTAGACGATCGCGCGGGGGTTGTCCCAACTGCGGAAGACGGCCTTTACAGCCTCAAGAAGCTGTGTCATGGGCTCCTGCGGGAAGTCCTCGCCCTTCTCAGCCTTATAGAGAGCCTTATACTCTGCGATAAGCTCCTTGAGGTTTTCGGCGGAGAGGTCTTTATCAAGAACAACATTGTTGGCTTTTTTCTTGTTTTCGAGAAGCTCCGAGAACTTCTCCTTGTTTATCTCCATAACAACATCGGAGAACATCTGGATGAAGCGGCGATAGCTGTCGTACGCGAAACGGGGATTGCCGGTAAGACGGGCAAGGGCTTCAACTGTTTCGTCGTTAAGTCCGAGGTTCAGTATCGTATCCATCATGCCGGGCATACTGGCTCTCGCACCTGAACGAACGGACACGAGGAAGGGATTCTCGGTACTGCCGAATTTCTTTTCGGCCTTCTCCTCGGTAATGGCAAGAGCGGATTTTATCTGATCGATTATCTCGTCAGAGATCGTCTTGCCATCTTCGTAGTAACGTGTGCAGGCCTCTGTCGTTACTGTGAAACCATAGGGGACAGGAAGTCCCAGCGTTGTCATCTCGGCAAGGTTGGCGCCTTTGCCGCCGAGAAGATCGCGCATACCTGCATTACCTTCATTGAAAAGGTAAACGTACTTCTGTGACATAAATGTTCCTCCAAATTTTTAATTTTTGTAACCAAATCAAACACTATCTCTGGAATGCTTTATTATAATATAATAATCTCTCTTAATCAATATGTTTTTGCTATATATTATGAAAAAATTGACTGCGACGGTCAATAAATGCAGCAGGTTAACACAGATGAAAAAGCATGATTCTTTTCATGGACAACCGAATCATGCTTGCTTATTATAGAATGTGAAGATTCATACCTGCTGCTCGAAAGGTATCAGAGCAGTATACATATCAGACCGTTGCAGCCGTCGTTGACCATGCGGTTTATGGTATCGCGCAGACGGAGCTGTACGTCAGGGGGCAGATTGTTTATTTTGCCCGTCATGCCATCCTTTACAAGATCGTATATCGGCTTTCCGAATATGTTTGTTGACCAGATCTCATCGGGTCTTGTTTCAAAAGTATTCATAAGATACCCGGCAAGCTCCTCGCCCTGCTCCTCGGTTCCGACGAGGGGATTGACTTCGCTTTCTATGTCCACCCTTATTATATGTAGTCCTGAGGCGTGCGCCTTCAGCCTTACGCCGAATCGGCTTCCGTGGCGGATTATTTCGGGCTTGTCGAGCTGCATCTCGTCGATTTTCGGCGGAACCAAGCCGTAGCCGAATTCGTTTGCCGATTTCAGCGCAAGCTCTATCCTGTCGTATTCGCGCTTTGCCCTCGCAAATTCCTTCAGCGATTCCATCAGCTCAAACTCGTCGTTTATCTCGTAGCCGCATTCATTGGACAGCACCCTGTAAAATACGCTCTCATCGGGTATGAGCCTGTAATAAGCGCAGCCGTCCCCCAATGTCGCACGGAGCAGCTCGATGGATTCAAAATCCTCGATACCGTCAAGGGCGTCTGAAATGAGCCTGTGATCCCTCATATGGTTTATATTCGGAAGCACATCCCTCACGGCTCCGATTACCGAGCTGACCATCGGATGTTCGGTTCCGAGCAGCTTCATCCATTTGGGAATCTCAACATTGATAGTCTGTATCGGGAAATCGTTGAGAATGTTTTCGAGCAGCTTGTTAATATCGGCAGTATCCATCGACATTACGTTAAGAGGGAGTACATCGACCGAGTATTTGCGGGATATTTCCGCCGCGTACTCCAATGTTTCGGAGCTTTCGGGATGTGTGCTGTTCATAACCACCGCAAAGGGCTTTCCGGTTTTTTTCAGCTCATCAAAAACCTTTTCCTCGGCGGGAACATAGGAGGCACGCTCTATGCCGGTTATGGAGCCGTCGGTCAGTACAACTATACCTATTGTGGAATGCTCGGTTATGACCTTTCTTGTTCCTATTTCGGCAGCTTCGTCGAATGGGATGTCATAGTCGTACCAAGGCGTCCTGACCATGCGGGGAAGCTCCTCCTCAAGATTCCCGAGCGCGCCGTTTACCATGTAGCCCACGCAGTCTATCATGCGCACGGAAAGCTCCGTTGATTCGTCGTCGCCTATGCGGATTTTTACCGCGTCATTCGGAACAAACTTCGGCTGTGTCGTCATTACGGTCTTGCCCGATCCGCTCTGGGGCAGCTCGTCGATAACCCTTTCCTTAACATAGTCGTTTGTTATTTCGGGTATAACAAGGGTATCCATAAAACGCTTTATGAATGTGGATTTGCCCGTCCTGACTGGGCCTATAACCCCTATGTATATATCCCCCTGTGTCCTTTGCGCTATATCACGATAAAGCTCCGCTCTTTCCATAAGGTATCTTCATTCTCCCTTCAGCTTTCATATGGCATTAAAAGGATATGAGGAACCTTTGCGTAAAATGACAGGGAGCGGAATGAAAAAAGCCGCTTGCACGGCTTTTGGTTGTTTGTCGCTTGTTATTCGTTTCGCGTCAATTACCGTCGTTTTCGCTTCGATTCCTGATTATGAGCCTTATGGGAACGGAATCTATTTTGAAGGATTTTCTGATGTAATTCTCAAGGTAACGCCTGTATGAGAAGTGCATCAGCTCGGCGTCGTTGACGAATATTATAAATGTCGGGGGCTTTATTGAAGCCTGTGTGCAATAGAATATGCGCAGCCTTCTGCCCTTGACAAACGGAGGCTCGCTCATTGTGACGGCCTCGCCTATTATATCGTTGAGTATGCCGGTGGAGATTCTGGTCGCTGCCTGCTCCAGTACGGCATTCGCGCTCTCCATAACGCGGTGAACGCGCTGTCCGGTCTTGGCGGATATGAACAGCATTGGGACATAGCTCATGAACGCAAGATCGGCAATCATCTTTTTCTTGAATTTTTCTGAGGTATGGGTATCCTTCTCGATTAGATCCCATTTGTTCACTATGAGGACGCTCGCCTTGCCCTCCTCATGGACGTAACCGGCAATGCGCACGTCCTGTTCGGAAAGCCCCTGTTCGGCGTCAACGACTATAAGCGCGACGTCACAGCGTCTTATCGCGGCGAGGGAACGGATTACGGAATATCTTTCGACATTCTCATCGCCCACCGCGCGCTTACGGCGGATTCCAGCGGTGTCTATCAGCACATAATCCTTCTCGTTGTATCTGAAAGGAGTGTCGATGGCGTCCCTTGTAGTACCCGGAATGTTTGAGACAATGGTTCTGTCCTGTCCGAGAAGAGCGTTTACAAGGCTCGACTTGCCTACATTCGGCTTGCCCACAACAGCTATTGATATGGATTCGCCGCCCTCATCGGCTTCGATGGCGGGGAAGTATTTGCAGACCTCATCAAGAAGATCGCCTACGCCAAGCCCCTGCTCGGCGGATATGGTTATGGGTTCGCCGATGCCGAGGGAATAGAAATCATAGGCGGTATCCTCATATTTGACATGATCCACCTTGTTTACGCAAAGCACAATGGGCTTTTTGCTGCGGCGGAGCATATCGGAAACTTCGATATCCGCGGCAGTCAAGCCCTCACGACCGTCAACAACGAACAGTATGACGTGTGAGGTTTCGATGGCAAGCTCCGCCTGCCTCCGCATCTGAGCAAGTATTATATCATCGCTGTCAGGCTCGATACCCCCGGTATCAATAACGGTAAAATTATGCGTAAGCCATTCGGCGTCGCCGTATATCCTGTCACGGGTAACGCCGGGTGTATCTTCTATAATGGCAATACGCTTACCCACTATCCTGTTGAACAGGGTGGATTTGCCTACATTGGGTCTTCCGACTATAGCGACAAGGGGTTTCATTCTTTGATCAACCTTTCACATATTTCAAATAATTTTTCAATAAAGGCCTCACCGTCATCGGAGGGCATCGGATATATGGGTCGTCCCATCGTTTCCGAAAGTTCGGGAAGCCGCATACCGTCGAGGAATATGTTGTCCATCTCACGGAGCATCGACGACGTCATTATGAGCGCGCTGCCGGTGAGCTGACCTAACTGCTGCTTTATTATATCGCCCGCTGTCACAAGCCCGCTCACGGTCACGCTTTCTCCGAAAAAATCATTGCGGATCGCGTGGACGTTTATGGTTATGTTGTATGGCTCAAGCTTTTTGAAAAGTTCGCTCATGTATCCCGATATGGCGACTCCGCAGACGGAATCCATGGTGATATGCTCCTTCAAGGGTTCGCGCTCTTCAAGTGCGTATTCCACGCCGCTTTCAAAAAGCCTGAAAAGCCCCACGCCGTTCTCGATTTGGTCAAACGCGCCGTAATACTCATAATCCGGCAGGGGCATACCTGCGCGAAGATACATCTCATCGGAGCAGAAGGCAAAGCCTTTTGCGTCGTTTTCCTCCGTGAACCTGTCTACAAGAGCTATCGCGTAACGGGCGTCCTCGGCGGTCATGGGCTTCAGCGGATAGAGCCCCTCCCTGTGCTTGGTAAGACCTACGGGAACAACCGCGACCGATTGAGCCGATGGGGAAAGCGACCAAAGGTCGGACAGGGATTTTTTCAGAACTTCTCCGCCGTTGAGTTCGGGACAGAGAACAATTTGGGCATGGAATTTCAAGCCGTTTTCGTGAAGCATTGTAAGCCGCTCGAATATCTTGTCGGCGTTCTTGCTCCGCATCATGGTTTTGCGGATGGCGCCGTCCGTCGCGTGTACGGATATGTAAAGAGGGGATACACGCCGGTCGATTATACGCCGGAATTCCGTATCGGAAACATTGGTGAGCGTAACATAATTGCCCATTATGAGCGAAAGACGCCAGTCGTCGTCCTTGAAGTAGAGGGTGTTGCGATGCCCTCTCGGCATCTGGTCTATAAAGCAGAAAACACAGTGATTCGTGCATTGCCTGACGGGGGACATAAGCCCTGATTCAAAATTCAGTCCAAGCGGCTCCCATACTTCCTTTTCAACGATGAACTCCTCCAAATCGCCGGAGTCCGTTTCAAAGCAGACGGTTATGCGCTCCTCGTTAGTAAAAAGCTCATAGTCAATAACATCACGAATGAGCTGTCCGTTTACGGAAACAAGCTTCCAGCCCTGCTTCACGCCAAGCTCATCCGCTATTGTGCCGCTGTCAACTTTTGTTATCAAGTGCTTCATACCAAAAATCCTCATGTTATTATATCATAAAAACATACGGTGTTCAATTATATAATTTTAACTTTAAAAAACCTGGTTTAAAAGTCTTTTAATTGTACTTCAAATATGCTATAATTATAGAATGAGTATTTGGAGGTGGATGATTTATGGCAAACAGCATGACGGGTTTCGGCAGGGCAAATGTTCTGTTTGATGGCAGGGAACTGACAATGGAGCTTAAAAGCGTCAATCATCGTTATCTTGACCTCTCATTCAGGATGCCGCGCCATATATCATTCATCGAGGATGAGATAAGACGCCTGCTTGCGGAAAGGCTTACAAGGGGTCATGTTGACGTATATATCACATACCGCAATACGCGCAATGACGCGAGGACGGCTGTTTTTGATGCTTCGCTTTTAAAAGCCTATATAGACGCGGCGAATCAATGTGCCGAGCAGTTCGGATTAAGGAACGACCTGACGGCAACATCCGCGCTCAGGCTCCCGGACGTAATGGATGTCGTGGAGGCGGACGAGGACAGGGAGGCATTGATAAAGCTTGCCGACGACGCGCTGGAGAAGGCATGTGCCGAGCTTATTGAGATGCGGCGCGTAGAGGGCGAGAGATTGTGCGCCGACCTTCTGTCAAGGCTTGATACGGTGCTTGGCTTGAGGGAGAGAATAAAGGAAAGAGCGCCACTCGTTGTTGAGGATTACAGAAATAAGCTCACCGAAAGAATAGCGTCCGTGCTTGAGAGCGCGGAGGTTGATACGGCGCGCCTTGCGACAGAGATCGCGATATTCGCGGATAAGGCGAATATCGACGAGGAGCTTGTTCGTCTTGCAAGCCATGTTGCGGCGGCAAGGGAGCTGCTTGAAAACGGAAACGCGGTAGGACGCAAGATGGATTTCATAGTTCAGGAGATGAACAGGGAATTCAATACAATAGGCTCGAAGGCAAATGATAAGGATATAACCGCTCTTGTCATAGAGGGCAAGGCGGAGATAGAGAAGATAAGGGAACAGGTTCAGAATCTTGAATGACGGCTTATCCGGAAGGAGTAAGCGGATATTCGACGACAACGGTATTTTTACGGGAGCGTGAGTTTTAAATGAAAAAAGGCATTCTGTTTATTGTTTCGGGGCCTTCGGGAGTCGGCAAGGGTACGGTGTCAAAGGCATTGCTTGAGGGCAGCAATGGGAAAATGGTGTTTTCCGTTTCAGCCACAACAAGGTCGCCGAGACCCGGAGAAGTTCATGGACGCGAGTATTTTTTCGTGAGCGACGATGAGTTCAACCGCATGATAGATGAGGGCGAATTTATTGAGTACATGAAGGTTTTCGGGAGAAACAACTACGGAACACCGAGAAAATATGTTGAGGAGCAGCTCAACATGGGGCATGATGTTCTGCTCGATATAGACGTGAACGGAGCTATGAAGGTCAAGGAAAACTGTCCCGAAGCAGTAGCCATCATGCTCGCGCCGCCATCCATGAAGGAGCTGAGGCGCAGACTTGAAACGAGGGGAACGGAGGAGCAGCCCGTAATAGAGCGCAGGCTTGCCGAGGCAAAGACGGAGCTTTCGCGCATGGGCGAGTACGACTATGTTGTTGTAAACGACGATCTCGACTCGGCTATAGAAAAATGCAGAATGATACTGGAAACATCGAAAAGCACGCCCCAATACTGTTCTGATTTTGTGGATGCGCTTATTGCGGAAGACTTTTAATAAAGCATACATATATCAATTATAATAGGAGGTACACCTACCATGATGAATCAACCGCCGGTAAATAAGATAGAGGTAAAGGCAGGATGTCGTTATATGCTTGTGACTTCGGTCGCAAAGCGCGCGAGGCAGATAATGCGTTCAAACGAGGACATCGGCAATGAGAAGCCCGTTTCGATAGCCGTTGAAGAGCTGAACGATGATAAGCTTGAGATACACTATCCTGAGGAGTACAACAGGACTTCGGAGTATTGATAATAACTGAATGAAAAGCATAGCGAGGTGAAAGGCTTGTTTGCGCGGATAATCATAGATATAGCAAACTCAAACGTGGACAGACTTTTCACCTACCGCATACCGGAAGAACTCGATGTCAAAAAAGGGCATCGGGTTATTGTGCCTTTTGGAAGGGGAAACAAGCCACAAGAGGGCTTTGTGCTTGACCTGTGCGAGGAATGCGATACAAGGTTTGAAGTGAAGTCAGTTATCCGAACGCTTGAGCCTTATACGGCGCTTCTTCCCGACCAAATAGAGCTTTCGCAATGGATAGCAAAGGCATATCACTGCACGGTCTGTGACGCTCTGCGCCTCATGCTCCCTGCGCAGCTTCGCGGCTCAAGGGTCAAGGAAAAGACGGTTCGCACGGTATGTATCGCCGAGGGCATTGACGCTGCCGAGGCAAGGCAAAAGCTTCTCAAAAAGGACGGTACTCCCAAGTCCTGCAAGCAGCTTGAACTGTTCGACATACTTTCGAAATGCGGTATTCCCATGACCACATCCGATCTCAACGCATATGTTCCATCGGCGGGAGCCGCCATAAACGCGCTGATAGGCAAGGGCTTTATAACCGAGCAGGGGCATATCACATTCCGCAGACCGCTTATGAAGGATGTCGGAAGGGACAGCTCGCCGGAGCTTACAGCCGCCCAACAGAACGCGGTTGATACAATAAGCAACGGAGGGGCGGGGGATGTGTTCCTGCTCTACGGAGTTACGGGGAGCGGCAAGACGGAGGTCTATCTGAACGCCATTGAAATTGCGATAAAGAATGGCGGAGGAGCAATAGTGCTTGTTCCCGAAATATCGCTTACGCCGCAGACGACCGACAGATTCAGGCGAAGATTCGGAGATACGGTAGCCGTAATGCACAGCCACCTGAGCGCGGGTGAGCGTTATGATGAATGGAGAAGAATAAGGTTTGGCAAAGCGAGAGTTGTAGTCGGAGCAAGGTCTGCGCTTTTTGCGCCCGTTGAAGACCTGAAGCTCATAGTGATTGATGAGGAGCATGAGCCGTCGTACCGTTCGGAATCGAGACCGGAGTATTCCGCGGACGAGGTCGCCGTAAGGCGGGCAAGACGGACGGGAGCCAAGCTTGTTCTCGGAAGCGCAACGCCGCAGCTCATATCCTTCCTGCGCGCGAAGCAGGGAGCCTATAAGCTCATAGCCCTTCCCGAAAGGATAAACGGCATACCCATGCCGCAGGTCGAGATAGTCGATATGCGGAGCGAATTCATGTCCGGCAACAACAGCATTTTTTCATTGAATTTAGCTCAAAAGCTGAAAAAATGCGTTGAGAACGGCGAGCAGGCGATACTGTTTCTGAACAGGAGAGGGTATTCATATCATGGCGAATGCAGGGCGTGCGGACATGTGTTTAAATGTCCGAACTGCGATGTTGCCATGACATATCATAAATTTGACGATACATTGAGATGCCACTACTGCGGATATGCCGTAAGGGTTCCCAAGGTATGTCCCGATTGCGGCTCGGTGTACATAAAGTATTCGGGCATAGGCACTCAGCAGGTAGAGGAACAGCTCAAAAAGCTGATACCGAGCGTGAGGTGTCTGAGGATGGATACGGATACTATAAGCGGCAAGACGTCCCACCGCGACATTCTGGACAGCTTTACCGCCGGCAATGCGGATGTGCTTATTGGAACTCAGATGGTCGCCAAGGGACTTGATATTCCCGGCGTAACGCTTGTGGGAGTGGTATTCGCGGATGCGTCGCTTTTTCACTCCGATTACAGAAGCGGCGAGCGCACGTTCCAACTGCTTACACAGGTCGCCGGCAGAGCCGGCAGAGCGGTGAAGCAGGATGGCAGCGGCAGGGGAACGGTTGTTATACAAACGAACGCGCCCAATCACAGGGCGGTCAGGCTTGCCGCGGAGCATGACTATGATACATTCTTCGAACAGGAGATAAACGACCGCTTAAGGACGCTGTTCCCGCCGTTTTCGGTATTTGCACGCGCGGTGTTTGAATGCGCCGATGAAAACACGGCGGCGGAATCGGCGGAGGTCTTTGCCGATGAAGCGGAGAAGGCGTTGCGTTCGGCTCTTGCGGTATTCGGCGAAAACGCTGAGAACGAGCTGCTTTTACTCACTCATGGAGCCGCTCCCATACGGAAACGCAATAATCTGTACAGATATGCGGTCGTTGTAAAGCTTGCGAGGACAAAGCATACGAACGCCGCTGTGACCGCTCTGTGGGAGCTGTCGGACAGGTACAACATCGACGGCTTCAAGGGCGTTGAGATCAATCCCAACGACTTGCTGTGAGCTATGGCGTTATACAGCCTTCAGCCATTGCAGCAGCACCTTGATAAAACAATCCCAGAAGCTTGTGCTTTCAACGCTTTGGACGGCGACGAGCGGAACTTCGCCAATGAGCTTGCCGGAGGAATCAGTCAGCTTTAAGCTGCCAAGCACCGCTCCTTCCTCTATTGGAGCGTCCACGCTTTCCGGCAGATCCGCGTTTGAAATAACCTTCGCGTCGTTCACGGGCATAAGAGCTGTTACATTGCCCTTTGTCACAGCCTCCACGCTTCCTATCGTACCTCCGTTTACGGGAACGCTTCCCGCCGATTCACCTTCCTTTCCTATCTCAACAAGTCTGTATGCCGCAAAGCCGTAATCGAGCATATCCGAGCCGAGCTTGAATCTCGATGCCGAGTCGGGAAGCCCCGCGACAATGGCGAGGAATGTCGTATTCCCGCGCCGCGCTATGAACGCTCCCGAATACTCGGAGGAGCCTACGGAGCCGGTCGCCATGCCAAAGCAGCCGGAGTAGTGCCTGACGAGCCTGTTGGGATTGGTCAACTCCGTAGCGGAGGCGTTTTCGTGCGGAAGGGTGTCAAGATAGACCGATGAGTATTTCAAAAACGCCTCGCTCGACGAAAGACGGACGCAAACCTTTGACAGGGCTTCGAGCGAAAGCTCCGCTTCGGTTCCCATGCTTTCCGAAACAGAGGACGCTCCAAGCTCCGAGAGCAGACCGTTCACGGCTTCGAGCGCGGAGGCTTCACCGGGATAAACCGTGTGAAGCAGCGAATATATGGCGTCGCCGGGAGCGAGTATGACAGCCGCTTTTAAAAGCTCTCCCGCCTTTATATGCTCGTTCGGTGAAAGAAACGCGGTTGCTCCGCGTATGGCGGCGGCCTCCGGGCTTACAAGCACATCGGTATCCATATTGATAAGACCGTTATCGAACGCCGAGCATATGGCAAGCAGAGCGGGCAGTCTTTTAAGTCCCGCGACCTCCACGGGCTGTGTGGAGTTCTTCTCAAATATCACGGTTCCCGTGTCGGTATTTATAAGTATGGCGGCGGACGCCCCCGAAAGGTCGATGGGGCATGAGCCTTCTGCGGCTCGGCAGGGGACAGCCATAACAGCGACAATTATCAGCGAGAGTATAGCAGCATACAGCTTTTTCATATAATGCCTCCCAAAATAGCTTATTGTATTTTATATTCGCGGAACATCAAAATAATTAACCGTCGGATGGGTTTTATCATTGCCTTATGATTTTTTTTGCAGTATAATGAGATTATGAAAAATATTGCCATATAATTATAATCGGAGGCTTGCTTGAATATTTCCAAATTGAACAGTATTCTCAACGATGTTGAGAAGCCGACAAGATACACGGGCGGAGAGCTCAATATGCGCGTAAAAGACCTTAACATGCCCGATGGCACGCCGAGGTTCCGCTTTGCGCTGTGCTTTCCGGACGTCTATGAGATAGGCATGAGCCACTTGGGTCAGCGCATAGTCTACAACATTCTCAACGAAAGGGAGGACACCTACTGTGAGAGGGTGTATGCTCCGTGGTTTGATATGGAGCAGGCGCTCCGCGACAACGACCTGCCCATCTATACCCTTGAGACCAAAACTCCGGTTGGCGAGTTTGATATAGTCGGATTCTCGCTTCTCTATGAGATGTGCTATACGAACATACTCACCGTACTTGACCTTGCGGGGATACCCTTGAGGGCCGCAGACAGGTCGGAAAGCGATCCGCTGATAATCGCCGGCGGGCCGTGCGTCTGCAATCCCGAACCCATTGCCGATATAATGGATGTGCTTGTGTTCGGCGACGGCGAGGAGGTCATGGACGAGCTTATGGACGCCTACTCGGAGTGGAAAAAGAGCGGGACTTCAAAGAAGGAGCTTCTGAGAAGGCTTTCACGCGTATCCGGGCTTTATGTTCCGTCATTCTACAAAGCCGAGTATGATGAGAATGGCAATTTCTCAAGCTTAAATGGAATTGAGCCGGACGCGCCGGAGAAGGTCGAGAGAAGGATAGTCAAAAACCTCGACGCCGCAAAGTATACGGGGAAGCTTGTAGTGCCGTACATGAGCATAGTCCATGACAGGGTAGCGCTTGAGGTATTCAGAGGATGCACAAGGGGATGCAGATTTTGTCAGGCGGGTTTCATATACCGCCCCATTCGTGAGCGCGAGGTGGAAACTGTCATAAAACAGGCGGATGATTCGCTCGACTGCACGGGCTATGATGAAATATCGGTGTTCTCACTTTCGAGCGGCGATTACTCGCATATCCATGAGCTTGTTCCGATAATACTCGAAAGATACGAAAAGGACAGGGTAAGCGTATCCCTGCCCTCGCTGAGGATAGATTCATTCCTGAAGGATGATCTTGAGAAGATACAGAAGGTCAGAAAGACCGGCTTGACATTCGCGCCTGAGGCGGGAACGCAGAGGCTCCGCGATGTTATCAACAAGGGAGTTTCCGAGGAAGACCTTTTAAGGTCTGTGCATGACGCTTTCGTCGCGGGCTGGCACGGAGTCAAGCTGTACTTTATGATCGGGCTTCCGACCGAAACGGATGAGGATGTGCTTGGCATTGCCGAGCTTGCGAGAAAGGTCAGCAGGGAGTTCTATTCGATGCCCAAGGAGCTGAGGGGAAAGGGATTGAGATGCACCGTATCGGCGTCAACACTCGTTCCCAAGCCGTTTACGCCGTTCCAATGGGAACCGCAGATTTCGGTGGACGAGGTTCTGCGCCGTCAGGCACTCCTGCGCGGAGCGTTAAAGGGCATAAGGGGCGTTGAGTTTTCATGCCACTTCTCCGAAACAAGCCGGCTTGAGGCGGCGTTTGCCAGAGGGGACAGGAGGCTTTCCGAGGTGCTTATATCCGCCTATAAAAACGGCGCGAGGCTCGACTCGTGGGATGAGCATTTTAAAAAGGAAGCGTGGGAGAACGCTTTTGCCGAGAACGGATTGACCGTCGAGCAGTTCGCAAACAGGAAAATCGGCTTGGATGAGCCGCTTGCGTGGGGACATATGGACGCGGTCGTGAGCATGGATTATCTTAAAAGAGAGCATGAGCGTGCCTGCGCCGCGTTGATAACGCATGATTGCCGCAAGGGCTGCAACGGATGCTTCGGAGCAAGGTCTGCGCAGATATGCGGAAAAAAGGAGGGCACGAAATGAGGCTTGCAGTCAGATTTACAAAGGGCGCGCCCGTAAGATTTGTATCGCATCTTGATGTCCAGAGACTTTTCCAGAGGGCTTTCCGCAGAGCCAAGCTGCCCCTTGCTTATTCACAGGGCTTCAATCCGCATCCGCTTGTATCGTTTGCCACCGCGCTCTCCGTTGGCATGATAAGCATGGGCGAGTACCTCGATGTTACTCTGACCGAGTATATGCCGCCGGAAAGCTTTATCGACGCGGTATCGACCGTTCTGCCTAAGGGCATTGAGATAGTCGAAGCCTTTGACATGGGCGAATCAAGAAAGAGCCTTACCTCGGCTATGCGCTCGGCAAGCTATATGGCGGAAGTTAAGTTTGAAAAAAGCGTGGACGCCGACGCCGTCAAGTCGGCTTTAAACGAGCTTTTGTCCGGGGAGATAGTCGTTATGAAAAAGACAAAGGGCGGCATCAAGCCAACCGACATCCGCCCAATGGTCATTTCAGTCGATGTTTGCGAGGTTGAAGGACAAAGGGCGGAAATAAAGCTGAAGGGCGTGCTTTCGGCGGAGGGGGGCTTGAACCCCGACATGTTTTTGAAGGAGCTGTATAATAAGCTCGGAGTGCAGGCTTCGGCTGATATAACAAGACTTGAGATAGAGATGGACAGAACCGCGCTTTGACGACGTGCGGCTGTTCGACGGAGAAAACTATGAAACCGCGTTTGAATGACAGCGCAGATAAGCGGATACTGGTCGATGCAAACCCATACATAACCCGCGTGGTTCTGCTTGAGGATGGGAAGCCGGTCGAGCTTTATATCGAAAGACGCGACAAGAAAAGACTTGTCGGCAACATATATAAGGGAAGGGTTCAGAATGTGCTTCCCGGAATGCTTGCCGCATTTATAAACATCAATGAGGAAAAGAACGCGTTCCTCTATGTGGGGGATGCCGAGAGCAGCTCGACGGTATTCGACGGCGAGCGCATAGACCTGACGGCTTCGCAATATAATAAGCGTGCGGTGAAGCAGGGTCAGGATATAATGATACAGATAGTCAAGGAACCCATCGGAACCAAAGGAGCGAGGGCAAGCACTGCCATATCGCTTCCGGGGAGAATGCTGGTATTCATGCCGGGTACTCGTTTTGTCGGAATATCAAAGCGCATCAAGGGAGAGGATGAGCGTGCGAGATTGAAAAAAACAGTATCCGATATGCTCCCGGACGATTCCGGGGTCATAGTCCGAACCGCTGCCGAGGGCATGGATGAGGAGAGCATTCGCGGTGAATTGGCATCGCTCATTGATGAATGGAACCGAATATGCAGGCTTTATGGGGAATCGAACGCTCCGAGCCTTATCCATAAGGAGGACTCGCTCATATACAGGCTCGTTCGGGATATGTTCACGGACAGCGTTTCGAGCGTAATGGTCAACGACCCGGAGCAGTATGAGCTTCTTCGCGGGATAGTGGATGATGCGCGGCGCGACAGAATAAAGTCGGTTGATAAAAACGAGGAGCTTTTCTCGCTGTTCGGTGTTGAAAAGGAAATAGACGCCGCGCTTTCAAGGCGTGTCCGGCTCAAAAGCGGAGCGTATATTGTGATAGACAATACGGAAGCGCTTACAAGCATAGACGTCAACACGGGTAAGTATGTCGGAAATTACAGCCTTGAGAATACGATACTCCAGACAAATAAGGAGGCGGCGTTTGAGATCGCAAGACAGCTCCGACTTCGTGACATAGGCGGCATAGTCATAATTGATTTTATAGATATGTCGGATGAGAAGGACAGGCTTGAGGTTATAGATACATTAAAGGAAGCTTTAAGATGCGATAATACAAAGACCGTGGTTGTGGGAATGACGGGCCTTGGGCTTGTCGAGGTGACGAGGAAAAAAATCGGTACGGGTATTTCGGGATGGTTCCAGCAGGAATGCCCATATTGCAGCGGTTCGGGAAGAATAATGTCGGCTCAAACCGCCGCGCTCAATATAAGGCGCGGTCTTTTGAGAAAGATGGCCGATGATCCGAGCCGCGCCATATTCACCGTGACAGCTCATCCCGATGTGTCAAGGATACTCAGCGAGCATGAAATGGAGGAGCGCATAAACACACCGGAATTTGCGGATAAAAGAATAGTAATAAGAGCAAATCCCGTTATGAGGATAGACGATTATTCGATAAAGACGGGCGAATAGAGCTCGGAGGGTGGATTGTCGGAAATTTCGAGAATTTCAGAATATGTTATTGTTATTTTGAATTTAATATGATATAATATGAATACCTTATAAAATAAAGATTTGGAGGGAATATTATGGCTTTTTGTGGAAAGTGCGGAGCTAACGTGTCGGAAGGCGAAAAATTCTGTCCTGAATGCGGAGCTCCCGTAGCTGCTGAGGGAACTGTTGGCAGCAAGGCGAACGACTTTGCCGACAAAGCAAAGAATGTTCTGAATACCGAGGATACCACGGGCGAATATGACGCTCAGGATATCCAGAACAACAAGGGTATCGCATGGCTTTCATACCTCGGTGTTCTTGTGTTCATTCCCATGTTCACCAACAAGGAATCCAAGTTCACAAGGTTCCATGTAAGACAGGGCGTTACATTGTTCGCATTGTGGGTCGTCTATTTCATACTTGACATACTCCTGAGCATGATAAAGGTCACCAAGACCGTATGGGGAATACCGTACAGAGTAACACCTTGGCCCATAACTCTCCTGCTTGCCATTGTTGGAATAGGCATCTCCGTTCTTGCCATAATCGGCATCGTCAATGCCGCGACAGGCAAAGCCAAGAAGCTGCCCATAATCGGCAATATCGACGTCATGGGAATGTTCGGTGTTAAATAATCAACGGGAAATTTATTGAACAGAATAAATGCTTTCAGGGTGCGATGGATATAATCGCACCCTGAATCCTTTTATGCTTATCATACGGATTTATTGACGTGCTTCGGTTTTAAAATAATCTTCAAATATGCCGCAAAGCTCATCCGCGCTGTCGCTGTAAGGTATGCCGTGAGGAGCTTCTTTCATATATATATACTCAGAATGCGGTATGTGCTTTTTCAGCATGGAGTAGGTGACGGGAGCAACGCGGTTATCCCTGCCGGCTTGAATGAGCAGAGTTCGTATGTCCGGACTTACGGGATTTGCCATAATGCTTTCCGAAAGCTTTCGTATGTCCGCGAGCTTTCTCGTCGCCATGCCGCAGTACATCTCCATATCGGGGGATGGGAATGCGTCCTTTGTCTGAACATAGGGTATTATCGGCGCGATTCTTGAGGATATGTTGAGCGAACGAACCATCCTTACAGGCGGACATATAAGCATTTGAGCGGCTATACGGTCGGAGCCTTTACGCTCGGAAAGGTCGCACATCAGAAGGGCTCCCATTGAAAGTCCACATAGGGATATGCGCTTGCAGTCGGCGTCGATAAGGCGAGAAAACGCCTCATCAACATCATTGCGCCAATCCATATAGCCCGAATGCTCCATGTCCGCAAATGTTTTCGCGTGTCCCGTCAGTAGGGGGACTGCAACGGTGAAGCCCATTTCGACTGCCCTTTCATACAAACAGCGCATATTGGCGGGTGAGCCGCCGAAGCCGTGGCATATGAGCATACCGGATTCGCCGCCGCCGTCGTGAAAGCGGGGCATGGCTGCCTCGGTAAATCCCCAATCCCTTGTTCGAACGGATTCGGAAACGGTTATGCCGAACAGCTTCAAGTCAATGTCCCTCCTTGAATTTGATGTTCCTCGCGCTCTCATCACAGTATGACGGAATTTCCCCCTTTGATGTGAATGAAAGCCCCATTATCCATCCGTCAACACCTATTGAGATTTGGAGAACATGCACGAGCTTTTCCGGCTCGTCCGGGGGCGCATAGTCGTATACGGCGCGAAGAGCGGTGTGACCGTCTATCACTATATAATCGAACTCCTTCAGCTTATAGTATTTGTTCAGAGAGTTCGTCAGATAGCTTGAGTAGCTGTTGAAATCAAAGCTGCGCAGCTCCGAATTGAAATCACCGCCCTTATCAAGTACATATGAGAAGAACAGCTTATCCCCCTTTTCGGTGACGCCGGAATACTGCGCTATGTTGACGTTAAGGCCGTTGAATTCAAGTATGGACGGCCAGTTGGCGCAGATGTATTCATCCTCGAAATAACCGTTCTCACCGAGTATGTAGCCCGAAACATCAGCGGTTGCCAAAACGCTTTCGTAAGGCTCAGCCGTATTCATGGAAGCTTTATCGTCCGAGACCGTGTCACAGCCCCAAAGTGTTGATGCGACGACGAATATTGAAAGCCCCAAGCACATGGCACGATTGATTCTTTTCATTTAAACTCACCTCCGTACTTATTATATATTAGAAAACAGTTTTTTGCAAGAAGTATGTTTTAGTCATTGCATAAAGTCGATTTGTGTGATAGAATGTATAAGGCTATTTATGTGACTATAATATTAGCCGAAAGGAATTAAAGAAATGAAGAAAATCATAACAACACTCGTTGCGTTGGCAATGCTGCTGACGCTGGCGGCAGTACCCGCTTCGGCTGCGCGTACCCCCAGATTCTATATAGAGGGTCCGTCGTCAGCCAAGGTAGGGGATAAAATCGACGTATCGGTCAAGGTAGAGGGCGATTACGAGGCTCATACCATGAACCTGAGGATTTTTTTTGATAACACCTCCCTGCATTTTGAAAACAGGGTGTATGGCGAGGCGTATAACAAGGCCATTGCTCAGAATGGATTCGGCACATGCGATGTTACAAAGGACGGAAACGCCGTAAGTCTTGGGCTTATGATGCTCACCGAGCCTACAAGCGTTGAGGGAGAGCTGGTCAAGATAACATTTGAAGTGCGTTCAACAGCTTCGCCCAACATTGAGATTTCCGTACAGGTGGTCGAGCTTGGGTACATGCCCGTCGGACAGTCACATGCGACCGATATAGAGTCGGAAACAACTCCGCTGAAGATAAGCATTTCAGGCGGAACGGGAACAGGTACGACGCCCGTTCCCATAAAGACGCAGAAGCCCGCGAATACGGAGCAGGCGGGCAAGACCACACAGGCTCCCGACGGTACTGAGGGTACCGGAAACAATCACGGTTCGACATTGGGAACCAATGCTCCCTCAAAGACCGAGCAGGCTCCCGACGTTTCATCCGCTCCCGATTCCACACAGACGGTCGATAATACCGAGAGTGTTGTTGACAATACCGCCGAAGCTGATAATACGCCGACTGCTGACGGCACTCAGGTTCCCGAAAGCACGCCCGACGCGAACGCTACACAGGGCAATGACGCCGAAAACACTCCCGCGCCCGGTGAAAAGACAAATACGGCGAATAACACAGGGCTGTATATAGCGATTGCCGCGGTTGCTGCGGTGGTTGCCGCTGTTTCGGCTGTAATTGTCAAAAAGAAAAAATAAACGGTGAATGATATGAAAAAGCTCACCGCGATACTGCTCCTCATTTGCCTGACGGCGGCTTTGCCCGTTCAAGCCGATACCTATAACGAACAGGTTGGCATGAACGTAAGCGGATTCAGCTCGAATCTCATAACGGGGGAAGCGGCAGGCGGACAGATGTTTTCGGAATATCCTGTGTCCGTTGTGATGTATTGGGCGACATGGAATACGGATTCGGTGTCACAGCTCCGTCTTTTGCAGCAGATAACCGATGAGCATCCGGAATACGGTGTATTCGCGCTTTTGAAGGTTGACGCCACAAGTACGGTTGACGCCGCCCTGTCCATAGCGGAGCAGAACGGGTACAGTTTTCCGATTATAGTTTGCGACGAGGTGTGGCAGACGGTCGTGGAAAAAGCTCCGTTTATGCCGCAGTATTTCTTGGTAAACGGCAGCGGCGTAATAGTCGAGGTATGGCATTCGGCGTTCAGCGGCGCGGACATACTGCTTGACAGGCTGTCATATTGGAGCGCGACAAGCACGATGCCGGATGGCGATATTGATTATAACGGCACGGTTGATATGGCGGACGGTTTACTGCTTTTGCGCTGTGCGCTGGGAATTTCATCGGTGAACGAAACGATAATGCTGCACGGTGATCTGGATGGCGACGGCGTAATAACCGTCAATGATTCGCTTATATTGGTACGCATTGTACTTGGTATAATAAATTAAGGAGGATTTCAGAGAATGACAAATCTTAAAAAGACTGCCGCGATGCTGCTTGCCCTGCTGATGGTGCTTTCAATGGCTGCGTGCTATCCTTCACGCATCGCCCAGAACCCCAATCAGACTGAGGCTGCCACAACGGATGAAGCCGTTACGACGGAGAATGTCGAAGCTACAGACGAGCCGTCGGAAGAGCCCGTTATGACGGAGGATGTCGAAGCTTCAGAGGAGCCTTCGGAGGAGCCCACCGAGGAACCCACCGAGGAGCCTACCGAGGAGCCTGCAACCGAGGAGCCTGCAACCGAGGAGCCCGCAACCGATGCACCCAAGGCGACAAGCACGCCCAAGGCTACAAGCACCCCCAAGGCTACAAGCACTCCCAAGGCGACAAGCACTCCCAAGGCGACAAGCACGCCCAAGGCTACAAATACGCCTAAGCCCACCAAAACGCCTAAGCCTACTAATGCTCCTACACCCAAGCCTACGGCAACACCCAAGCCCACGGCAACACCCAAGCCCACGGCGGCTCCGACTGAAAAGCCCGATTATGTCTTTGAGACATATGACATAGTCAATAATAATAAGTATACGCAGAGCATCTTCTCAAAGTCGAAGCTCACAATGATAAATGTCTGGGCGACATGGTGCGGCCCCTGCATCAAGGAGCTTCCCCATATTCAGCAGCTTTCAAGCAAGTATGCCGGCAAGGTTCAGATATTGACGATACTCTATGATTCAAGCGCGTCCGGCGCGGTAGACCAGGCCAAGGGAATCATATCAAGCATAGGCTTTACGCTTCCCGTGCTTCGCTACAATGACAGCGTAAAGAAGGCGTTCGAGAATCCTCACCTCAATCCGCCCGCTCTGCCCACAACATTCTTCATAAATACCAGCGGCAAGCTTGTAAAGGTTGTAAAGGGAAGCCACGATTATAATCAGTGGTGCGCGGAGATCGACAAGCTGCTCTGATAATGGTAGACTGACATGAAGACCGAAACAAAATTCAGAAGATACCTGATACCTGTACTGTTTCTCCTTATTGGAGCCGCTTTCATAGTGTACGGAGCGTCCGAGGGACAGGCAGCGACGGTTCTCAAGAAGGCAGTCGCCATATGTATGGAATGTATCGGATTGGGATAAGTGTGAACAAGAATGCAGGATTTTATCATTAATCTCTTCGGTCTTGAGGAGGGTGCGCTCTCCGATCCGACTGTGCTTGCCGGAGTTATAACAAGCTTCGTGCTTATCGCCGCCTCGATAGCTGTGTTCATAACCCTCCTTGTAAAGGGAAGACTCAAAATAAACGCCTTCGGAAACAAGGTGTGGCAGAGAACCAAGCTCATCGTACAGTCCTGTTTCTTTATACTGACAAACAGCTTTATGGTAGGCTGGTTCAAGGGTACCATCTATCAGGGTAAGGTCAAGTATATCTGTGTACCCGGAATGAACTGCTATTCCTGCCCCGGAGCGTGGGGCGCGTGTCCCATAGGCG
This sequence comes from uncultured Eubacteriales bacterium, assembly GCA_902787375.1. Classification (GTDB taxonomy): domain Bacteria; phylum Bacillota; class Clostridia; order Christensenellales; family CAG-138; genus UBA3857. The sequence goes on along the minus strand of CADAGD010000009.1, from coordinate 10,383 downwards.
CGCTGCAGGCGGTTCTGGATGATTCCATCCCGGAAAAGACATGGTTCGATCCGAATACAAGCACGGTCGTGCAATATCCCAAGTATTGGATAGCGTTCTATGTAATAGGAATAATAATGGTCATAGGCGCGCTGTGCGGAAGACTTGTCTGCGGTCTGCTCTGTCCCTTCGGATGGATACAGGATCTGCTTTACAAGATACCCGTCAAGAAGCTCAAGCTTCCCCGTGATGAACGCCGCATAAATGCTTCGAAGCATCCCGGTGCCGTCAGGTTCTTCCTCGGACTTGACAAGTATCTGAGATATGCCAAGTATGCGTTCCTGATAGTCATGGTCATATTCCTTCCGCTCATAATAAAGGCGGATCCGTGGTTCTGCAAATATGTATGCCCCTCCGGAATGCTTATAGGCGGCATACCCCTCATGAGCATGAACGAGAGCCTTGCGAGCGTTGCGGGAAATCTGACGCTGCTCAAGATGTGCATAATGGTCACGCTCCTCGTTATGTCGGTATTCCTGTACCGTCCGTTCTGCCGTTATATCTGCCCGCTTGGAGCTATCTATTCGTTCATGAATCCGATTTCGCTCTACAAGTACGGCATTGACGACAGCAAATGTAACCGCTGTAAGGGCTGCTCGGCATGTGCCAACGCATGTCCCATGGGCATTGACCCGGTCAAGACGCCCAACAACCCCGAATGTATCCGCTGCGGGACATGTAACGCGACCTGCCCCCAGAAGGCGATCCATTCCGGCTTCAAGTTTAAAACTGCCGAAGGCAGCGTAATAAGAACAAGAAAAAGAAAATAAGAAAAGGAGTCAAACAATATGAAAAAGATAATGGCACTTGCTACAGCCGCTCTGCTCATGCTCGCAGCAGTTCCGGCACTCGCGTTCACAGGACACTCCGATGCTCCCGCAATGCCGAGCATCAGCGAAACCGAAAATGCGTTCTTCCCCGTTGAGGTCAAGCGCATGGAGAATGAGCCTGAAGAAAGCTCTACACCTTGGGGCGAAACGACCTATACATTCATCCCCATGGATGCCGACGCTCCCATTGCCGTTGGCGACGCAATCACATTCGAGTGCGATTTCGATGTTCCCGCAACGATAGAAGGCTTCTCCGATGAGGAGCTCAATGCCATAGAGATGACATTTGATTTTGCAGGCGTTAAGGACCTTGAGATAGTGACAGCCGATGGTCTTGATCCCGCTTCCGATTGTGACTATGAAGAGGGCTTCTGCTATCCCATTCCCGGCTATGAAAACGGCAATGCCGAGGGCAGCAAGCTCGTTATCGACGCTAAGCTCGGCACGAGCGTAAAGGTCGTAGTTCGCGGAACCGTGACAGCCGCAAATGTTGATTGCGAGAACACCGTAATTATCGGCCAGTATAAGCTTCCCACCCACTACTCCGTAGGTAAGGTTCTCAGGGAGGACGACTGCGTCTATGCTTATATCAAGGACGTTCAACAGGTTCAGATTCGCGGCATGAAGTTCTTCGATAACAACGGCACATTCGATCATTACTATGTATGCCTCAATAAGCATGACTTCGTTCGCAGCGTTGAGGAGCGTTCCGTCAAGTATGTTGAGGTCGGCAATGAGGAGAATGTCATAACAAACGGTAAAAAGTTTGAGGCTCTTGAGAATGCCTACAATACATACATGGATTTCTTCGGATTCAAGGATGACGGCGTTGCCGACGTTTTGACCGAGAGCGTATTCCTCTGCGGCTCCGAGCCTGTCAAGTTTGTACAGAGCTTTGAGTTCGGCAGCGATGAGCCTGTTGAAGCCACCGAGGAGCCCACAGAGCCCACGGATAAGCCTGTTGATCCCACAGAGTCCACAGAACCCGCAAAACCCACAGCACAGCCCACATCGGCTCCCGTACCCAAGCCCCCTGTAACCGGTGCTGTAAGCGTTGCAGGTCTTGGCATTCTTGCCGTTGCCGCAGGCGCGGGCATAGTGATGTTCCGCAAAAAGAATAACTGATTCGGAATGACCCGAAATTAAAATGTAAAATATCCCCCGTATAGCCGGGGACTGAGAGCTTCCCTTTGTGGGAGGCTCTCTTTCGTATTTGATGCTTCCGACGGATATAGGGCGAATAAAGCATCACTCATTAAAAAATATTATAATATCGTGTAACCGGAGTACATTGAGATCCGCTTAATATGGTGAAGGCCTTTATATCGGGGAGGAAGGTAAGGAATATGGACGATAATCGAATAGTAGAACTCTACTTAGCCCGCGACGAAGCCGCGATAGCCGAAACAAGACGCAAGTATGGTTCAAAGCTCCGCAAAATATCGTATGCTTTAATCCGAGATCACGCCTATGCGGAGGAGTGCGAGTATGAAGCCTATTATGAAGCATGGAAACTCATACCGCCCAATGAGCCGAGGGAGTATCTATTCGCATTTATGGCAAGGATCGTTCGCCATATCTCCATAGACCGATGCCGTAAAAACTCAAAGACGGCAGCCGCTTTATGTGAGCTGACGGAGGAGATGGCACAATGCCTGCCATCGCCGGGCAGCGCAGAGGACGGAGCGGCTGAGGGAGAGCTTGCGGCTTCGATAAGCGTGTTCCTCTCCGCGTGTACAAAGGAAAAACGCGGCATATTCCTGCGCAGGTATTGGTTCTTCGATTCGGTGCCGCAGATAGCGGCAAGGTACGGCATAACGAAAAGCAAGGTCAAGACAACGCTTTTCAGGATGCGTAACGACTTAAAGGAGTTTTTAAGGAAAGAAGGTTATTCGATATGAGAAAAAATGAGTTATTGAACGCAATGGAGGGAATAGTGCCGGAGCTGATAACAGAGGCGGAAAGGGAAAAGCCCGCTTTAAAACGGATACTGCGCACGGTAGTTCCCGCCGCAGCATGTCTATGCGTCGCTCTGGGCATATTTGCTGTCGTCAAGCTGCACACGAAGTCGAGCGAAAATGCCGCAGCACAGCAGGCGGGAGAGATACAGACCATGCAGGAGGCAAACGCCGCTACCAACGGGAGCAACAGCGTCGATGCGCAGGCTACTGATAATATCGAAGACGAGCGTTCCTCGGTGTTTGAGCCGATAGCAGGGGAGACCGATGAGGCAAAAGACATGAAGAGGGTGCGCACGTTTATCACCGATTACCCGCGAAGGGGCTCCACGGAGCATCCACTCATTCCCGGCGGTCAGTACGCGCTTTCACCTACGCTGCGTGCGGCAATGAATGAATACGGTGCGCTTGATGAATATGGAAATGAGATAACCTATATCGTCAGCGTCGAGCTTTATGAGGGAGTATGTCAGCTTGTTCCAGTGACCGCCGGTGAACACTTCCCGTTTCCAAACGTGGAGGAGGAGGCTGTAAGGCTCTGCAATGAGGAGGGCATAATCTATGAATTCTCAAGGTATTACGACGGCGAGAACACAACATGGTCGCTGCGCCTCGATATCACCGCAAAGCAGCTTGAAAGCTTTCCCGCAAGCCCACGTTACGGTTATTGGCTAATGCTCGCCTCGGAAGAGCTGGACGATTACGGCAGACCAATAGCCCATGCGGTATTTGAGGGCGATAACTGATTGCGGACTTGGATGAGTTAAAACCATTGCCACTCGGAGCGTCTTCTATGTTTACGGAAAGACCGACGGAACCACCGCCGGTCTTTTGAATTATTTGGTATAAAAGCTGTGCCTGCGGCTTAAAGCCGTATCAATACTCGGCTCTCGCGCCGCCTATGAGCTTGGGGCGAACCCTTGCCATTACGACATTCGCTTCGCCAATGCGGTCGTTTTCGGCATGAACGGGAACGGCGACGCGGCGCATGTGCATACCTATAAGAACTCCGCCAATATCCATTCCGGCGGAAGCCTTGCCCATAATATCCTCTACGACTACCGGCTCATCAAAGACCTCCGTCGCCCTGACGCTCCACGCGCCGCCGGCATGAAGACGGGGCTTGACGCATACCTGCTCAAAGCCGAATTTCTCCATGCATTCGCGCTCGACTACAACGGCGCGGTTGAGATGCTCACAGCATTGACAGGCAAGATAAAGCCCGCGGCTCTTTATTACGGGGAGTACCTCATCCATTATGGCCTTTGCGATATCCTCGGTTGAATGCGTACCCATATGGTATCCGACTACCCTGCTTGTACTGCATCCGATTATAACTATATCTCCCGCTTTGAGAGGGGGAATGTTATGAGAGGACGTTCCGGCATACTCCAAACCGACCTGCCCGTAGTTTACAAGCTCCGTAATGGCAGCCTTTGCCTGATTTTTTATCGTTTCCAGCGAAAAAGACACTTGAATCACCTCCGTCATTAGTGCTATTATATAGCTAACGGTAAAAAAAAGCAAGGAGAATCAAAAATATGCTTAAAATACTTGTAACCCCCCCGGTAAATGAAAAACATAAGTCCATGCTTTTGGCGGCTTGCCCGGATGGAAGATTCAGCTACATACAGCAGAACGAGCTTGTGCCGGACGACGTCAGGGATGCCGACGTCATAATCGGAAACATACCCCATGCGCTTGTGCCGGAATGTCGGAGCCTTAAACTGCTGCATCTCAATATGGCAGGCGCGGACGGTTATCCTGAGCTTATGCCGGAGGGTGCTGTGCTTGCGAACTCAAGCGGCGCATACGGACTTGCCATATCCGAGCATATGCTTGCGCAGTTGCTTTCGATAAAGAAGAAGCTCTATCCGTATTATGATAATCAGAGGAATGCGCTCTGGCATGATGAGGGAGGAGTTACTTCGATAGAGGATGCCGTCGTGCTGTCGGTCGGAATGGGCGATATTGGCGGCGAATTTGCAAGGAAATGCAAGCTTCTGGGAGCATATACGATGGGTATAAGGCGCACCGTAAGGGAAAAGCCCGAATACGTCGATGAGATGCACACGCTTGATGAGATAGACGAGCTGCTTCCGAGAGCCGATGTGGTCGCGCTCTCGCTCCCGTCGGGGAAGAATGCAACAGGACTCATGGATGAGCGTCGTTTGAGGCTTATGAAGAAGGGTGCCATTCTGATAAATGTGGGCAGAGGAAAGGCGATAGTAACGGATGCCCTGCAAAGGGTATGCCAAGAAGGACACATAAGCGCAGCCCTCGATGTTACCGATCCTGAGCCGCTTCCCGCCGAGCATCCGCTCTGGCATACTCCCAATGTGTTCATTACGCCGCATATTTCGGGATTTTTCCATTTGCCCCAGACGCTTGACAGAATAATAAAGATATCGTCTGAAAACCTGCGCAGGTTCGTTGCCGGCGAACAGCTTCTTAACATAGTTGACGGCGCGACAGGCTACAGGCGGAACGACAACAGGGCATGAGCAGCCGTTAATCGCGCGGGGCAGCTTGCGGCTCAATGTACAGATAATCACGGCTGAAAGCGGCAAAATTGCTCGAAAGCTTTGATCCAATCAAACCTTGGCACACAGCGCACGGCAACACTTGACGCCTTTTTAAAAGAGAATAGCGGAATTTTGACAATAGTTGGTCAAATCCAATTTTTACTGAAAAAAAAGAATCGCTGTGGTATAATACAAAAACAAGGTTGATTGGCTTTAATGCTCGGAGGAAGTTGCTTTATTCATAAAAAGCTTCTTCGGACTTTATTGCATTTGCAAAAAAGGTAATTATAAGGAGTGCTTATGGGTGAGATTTCGACAAAGGAAAAACTGATATTGGCGGGCATAGAGGAATTGCGCTCCTATGGGATGCGTGGTTTCTCATTGCGAAGAGTCGCGTCGTCATGTGGAGTTTCATGTGCGGCGCCATATAAGCATTTTGCGGGGAAACAGGAGCTGTTTTCGGCAATGGTAGCCTATGTAAACGATAAATGGATAGAAAAGCTTAAAACCGTTGTAAACTACAAGCGTCCCGTTGAGAATGTCATTGCGGAATGCGCGGTGAACTATGTCTCATTCCTGAGTGATAATCCTCATTTCAAGTCCGTCCTGCTTATAAAGCAGACAGGTCTTGATGAGCCGAACGCGTCTCTATCGGTTGGCACAAGCGTTCCGCTCAGGAGATTGTTTGTCATTTACGGCAGAAAACATGAGCTGACAAAGGACGAGTTGAGGAGCAGGATATTCATAGTCAGGTCGCTGGTCTACGGTGCGGCAATAGCCGTTGGCGCAGAGGAAAGCAGACTCGGTGAACGTCTTTCAAACCTCCGGCACGCGGTTCTCAACACATTGAAATAGGCTCCGCCGGGCAGCGGAAAGCCATTGAGCCGGGCATGTTCCGCATCCGGTTTTCAGAGCAAATATATTGGCTGAAATAGACTTTTTTGGACTATAAATACTTGACAGCACAGGTGAATTGGATTATAATCTCACTTGTGCTTTGTTTATGGTGGAGTAGCACGGTCACAAGCCCCGAACGTGATGTTTCCATTATAAGCGCAGATAATATTAATTTGTACTACCAATGGAGGTCATTGCATGAAGAGCTATATGGCAAAGGCAGAGACCATGGAGCGCAAGTGGTATATCGTTGACGCAGAGGGCATGGTGCTTGGTCGTCTCGCGTCTCAGGTTGCCGCAATACTCCGTGGCAAGCATAAGCCCATTTTTACTCCGCACGTTGACTGCGGCGATCACGTTATAATACTCAACGCGGATAAGGTCGTCCTTACCGGCAGGAAGCTTGATGAGAAGCTTTACCGTCATCACAGCGGTTATCCCGGCGGACTCAAGGAAGTCAAGTATCGTGATCTCATGGCTAAGAAGCCCGAATTTGCCGTTTACGAAGCAATACGCTGCATGATGCCCAAGGGCCCTCTTGGCAGGCAGATGCTCACAAAGGTTCGCATCTATCGCGGTACCGAACATAAGCATGCCGCTCAGAAGCCTGAGGTTCTCGTGCTTAAATAATTGGGAGGAGGAAAAGATTTATGGCATCCGTTACACAGTATCTTGGTACAGGCAGACGTAAAAAGTCTGTTGCCAGAGTTCGCCTCGTTCCCGGAACCGGCGTTATCACAATCAATAAGAGGGACATCGACGATTATTTCGGATATGAGACCCTCAAGATGATCGTTCGTGATCCCCTCAAGCTCACCGATACACTCGGCAAGTTTGATGTTCTTGTAAATGTTTATGGCGGCGGCTTCACAGGTCAGGCAGGCGCCATCCGTCACGGCATCTCCCGCGCTCTGCTCAATGTTAATCCTGAGCTTCGCGGCCAGCTTAAAAAGGCAGGATTCCTTACCCGTGACCCCAGAATGAAAGAACGTAAGAAGTATGGCTTGAAGGCCGCACGTCGCGCTCCTCAGTTCAGCAAGCGTTAATCAGTCGCGAACTTACTTTTTTATCAAAAACAACGAAAAACCTCGTAAACACTGCGTTTGCGAGGTTTTCTTAGATTTATAGCACAGCTATGTACTTACAAGCGTATCCGAAACAACAAAAACTGTTCCGATAATCATGATAACTAAGGCAATGGTATAAGCCGTTGTCAGGGATTCACGCAGAAATACAAATGACAGCAACGCACCTATAAACGGAGCAACAGCGTAAAATGCACTTGTTTTGGCGGCACCGAGCGTTTTCTGCGCCCTGATATATGTGAAGATACTAAGTCCATATGCTACAAATCCGAGTAATACCGCAGGCAAGATATATCGTATCTCAGGCAGAGATTCACCGAGTGTCATTGCTACGATTAGCGAACCTATACCCGAACCGAAGCCTTTGATCGTAACGATCTGATATGTGCTTTTCTCCGATATGCTCCTTGTACAGTTGTTCTCCAGTCCCCAACAGGCAGTCGCCCCAAGAACAAGCAGTGAGCCGACAGAGAAAGAAAAGCTGTCCTCACCGCTGAAAGAGAGGATAATGCTCGACAACGTAATAAATCCTATTGCTGTCCACAACTTACGGCTGACCTTTTCTTTGAAGATAAGCAAAGCGATAATAGTGGTAGCAACAATCTCAAAATTACCAAGCAAAGAAGCGTTTGCAGAAGTGCCGAGTTTCACGCCGAGCATAAGCAGAATCGGTGCGATGATGTCAAGCAGAACCATTCCGACTGTGTACGGCATATCTTTCTTTTCAAGTCGTTCCGTCGGAGATTCATGCCTATGATGAAACAGGTACATGATGCTAACGCCAATTCCTGCACCAAGATACAGAAAAGCCGCCATGAATGTTGGAGCAATCTTATCAAGCAGAAGTTTCGAGCATGGCACGTTCAGGGCATAGAACACCGCTGCCGCTATCGCATAGCAGACGGCTGTAACTTTATCGTTCTTCATATCCGTTCAAGACAGATGATCTGAGCGTAAGCATCAGACTTGTCATATACTTTCCTAAATCCGTACTCCGAAAAGTTGGCGGTTACTTCATCGGCGGTATAGATTCTGCCGTGTACCTTGTGAATCTCAAGGGCAGTATTTACCGCCTTGCGTAAGGGCAAAGGCAGTTTCGGATCTGCAATATACAGTCTGCCGCCCTTTTTCAAAAGCCTTGCACATTCTTTTGAAAAGCCGTCCTTGTCGGGAAAATGATGGTATGCCATACAAGCCACAATCCCATCAAAGCTTCCGTCATCAAAAGGCGTAGAGTCGCAGGAGCAGTTCATTGTCTGCATATCCGGACATTTCTTTCTTGCCTGTTCAAGCATCTTTTCCTCAACATCTATGCCATAGCCGTTGATGCTGCATTTCTGCGAAAGGCGGTACAATATCGTTCCGGTACCGCAGCCCATATCAAGTATATTCATGCCATCGGACAGAGAAACATTTTCTATCACCAGTTCATAGAACTTTTCGGAGAACCTACCTTCATAGCCATCATCATATTTCTCAGCCTTCTTATCGAATTTGAAATCTCTCTTTTCGCCCATGACTTACCCTCCTTGACAAACGCTGTTTGTTATGTTATGATATATTCAATAACGTACATATTGTTCGGTATCTATTATAACAAGGAAATGTCGGTGTTTCAATAACCGAATTAAACCAAAGGTACGATACCGAACAAAAAGCGAAAAATGTACGAAAAGAGGCATATCATGGACAGACGACAGCGCAGAACGAGAAGCATGATTTTCACGGCATTCTCAGCCTTGCTTGAAAGAAAAACATACACATCTGTGACTATTCAGGACATCATAGACGAGGCTGACATCGGCAGAAGCACTTTCTATGCACACTTTGAGACGAAGGACGAGCTTCTCAAAGCGTTATGCACAGATATATTCGATCATGTTTTCTCAGAGGAGATCTTGTCTGAGGAAAACCATGACTTTTCACATCACAGCTCTTTCCGTGACAGGATCACACATATCCTTTATCATCTGCAAGAAAAACAACAGAGCATTAGGGGGTTGTTCAGCGGAGAATGCGGTGAGATATTCCTGCGCTACCTGAAAGAATATCTCTATCGTGTATTCGACGAGCATATTTCTGTAAGCGGTGATGTGCCTCACGATTATGCTCTTGATTTTGCTGTCAGCAGTTTTGCCGAAACCGTCAGGTGGTGGCTGAAAGGTCACAACGAGTATAAACCGGAAGAAATAAGTGATTTTTATTTTGAAAGTCTCAGGATATAAATAGTCTTAATGAGGATTGGATATATCTGAGGCTATGTAAGTGATTAAAAAACGTGTGAGTGCACGTAGGTCTTGTTGCGTAGCACCCGTACAGCACCCAAAGTGTCTTAAAAGTGCCTATTTACGGGGGCTAAAGATAGGCAAGCGTTAACAAAGAGATAATTTTATCCCTATTGGGAGTGTTCAAAATCACGTATTTACGCTGTTTTGTTCGGTTTGGGTTTATCTGAAATATGGTGAATTTCGGACGGTAACTAACACGTAACTAACGGGTAACTAACAAAGATTTAAGGCATTCATCGCTTGATGGATGCCTTTTTGTGTAGGGAAACTTATGAATAAGAGGATAATATTAAGAACTCTCAGCCGGGAGTTTTCTTAAATATTGAACAAATGCTTGACCTCGGAAATGAATTGTGGTATAATACATACAATAAATAATTTGACAGTTATAACAAATTATGAAAATTATAAGGTCAGCAGCATTTTGTTCTGCTGACCGCAACGTGGGTTATTAGGAATCCGAAAAGCGATACAAAGGGAGTATGGAAATGTTTAAACAAAGTGTTCTTGAAAGTATTGAAGTAATTGATCACAGCGGAATACGTATAAACAGCAGCAAGGTCGTATACATAGACCCGATATCTGTAAGCGGTACACCGCATGACGCTGATCTTATTCTTTTCACGCATCCTCATGGGGATCATTTTTCACCCAAAGATGTAAAAAAACTGCTTAAAGCCGATACGGTCATAGCCGCTCCGAAAAGTATGAGTACAAGATGCAGGATATTTCTCGGGAAAGAGCCTGTTCCGCTTCTGCCG
>CADAGD010000008.1 GCA_902787375.1 uncultured Eubacteriales bacterium | reverse complement strand
AGTATTGTAACGCGCTCACATATGTTTGGACGACCTTTTTCATCGAGAAAGCTCACTATCGCCTCGCCTGTGCCGAGATTCCGTATGGCTTCCTCGGTGTCGAATTCGGGATTGACACTGAAGGATTGCGCCGACGCTCTGACAGCACGCTGTTCCGCAGGCGTATATGCCCTCAAGGCGTGCTGCACGCGATTGCCGAGCTGAGCAAGAACAGCGTCGGGAACATCCGACGGCTGCTGTGTTATAAAGAAAACGCCGACGCCCTTGCTCCTTATGAGCTTTACGACCTGCTCGATACTGTCGCGCAGAGCCTTGTTCGCGTCGTTGAAAAGCAGATGGGCCTCATCGAAGAAGAACACAAGCTTGGGCTTTTCAACATCACCGACCTCGGGAAGCTCCTCAAAAAGCTCAGCCAAAAGCCAAAGCATGAATGTCGAATAGAGCAGGGGAGACCTGTATAGTTTGGCACAATGGAATATGTTTATATAGCCCCTGCCATCATCCGCGGTCTGTATCCAGTCGTTAAGCTCGATTGCGGGTTCGCCGAAGAACATATTGCCTCCGGCATCCTCAAGCTGGAGCAGAGCGCGCTGTATCGCTCCGGCGGACTGCTTGGAGATATTGCCGTATTCGTTGAGTATTTCGCTCGAATGCTCGGTTGCGTATGCGACCATGGCCCGTAGATCCTTTAAATCCTCAAGCAGCCATCCCTTATCATCGGCAAGGCGGAACACTATTGCAAGCACGCCTGCCTGAACGTCCGTCAGCCCCAAAAGCCTTGACAAAAGGGACGGGCCCATCTCCGAAACGGTAGTCCTGACATTGTGTCCGCCTTCACCGAACACATCCCAGAACTTTACCGGATAGCTTCTCATCTTAAAATCATCGACAGAAATACCAAGCCCATCAAGGCGTTTTTCGATTACGCTTATGTCGCCCGCCTTAACGCATCCGGCAAGATCGCCCTTTACATCAGCAAGAAAGACAGGAACCCCAATATCTGAAAAGCTTTCAGCCATCACCTTCAATGTAATCGTCTTTCCTGTGCCGGTAGCTCCTGATATAAGCCCGTGGCGATTTGCCATGCCGGGAAGTATGTATGCCTCGGTATTCCCTTTACCGATAAGTATTTTTCCGTCTTTAAGCATTATTGGAAATCCTCCGTATAGAATAATATAACTATATCAGCCGAATGTTGAAATGTCAATGAAAAAAACCAATAATGAACAACACATCGGTTAGCCGAGCATTGATAATTATATATTAAAATCAATTCCGTATGTACTGGCGTCAATGATAGGTTACACTCAAGGTGTACAGGGAAGTTTCCTCCTCGCTGTCAAGGGAAGGGTGGAGATTTTCGAGCTTGTGAGAAAATACTACCCGACCTTTACAGCGATACACGCGGCATAATTTTCCATGCGTCTGTGAGGACGCTTCTGTCCTCACAGGCCCTCGTTTATCTGATACGCGCTTCGGGATGCTCTTTGTCGTAAAGAGCAAGGATTTGATTTGGCGATCGCATCCCAAGGCAATGTTTCCAATAGGTGTTCGACTTCCGTTGATAGACAGCAAGCTGCTTCCTGCCGTCCTCAAGACTGAACATCCGAAGCTTTGAATAAAATCGCTCTCCGTCAATCCGGTTCTGTCTTTCGACTTTCCCGTTGTGTCTCGGCGTTGCCGGTCTGATACGCTGATACACTATCCCGCGAGCTTGAAGCTCCTGCTCAAACAGCGTAAGATCGTCCTTGTCTACGTTCCACAGCTGCTTCGTAAACTCTGATCCGTTATCAGTTTGCACTCTGTATACCTTGTAAGGAAAAGCATTTAGAAAACGGATAAGAAAATCTCTTGCGCTGTATGTACTTTTTTCTTCGTACATATAGCGAAAAGTCCATCGGCTGTACTCATCCACGGCTATGAATTCATAGTATTTCTTGCCGTTAACCGCGCATTCTTTGGGTACGTATTTCACGTCTATCTGTATCTTCTGTCCCGGAAACTCCGCTTTTGCGTATGGCTTGTTCTTACGTTTCTTTCTCTTCTTCTCCTCGACCTTGCCCTTCTTCATGGGTTCCCTTTTTCATACCTTCTTTTGTTACCTATCTATTGTACCAAAACAATAAAAAGAAGCGCACTATATATTAAATTAATATATTTGTAAATTCTGTTGACAATTGCAACCTAAAACGGTAAAATAAATATACTAAATTTATATGAACAAGGAGGATCAAAATGAAACTTTTTAAAGCAAAGGTAATATAGTTTACAGCAGAGAAGCTTATGGCAAAGGTGCTCGTTCAGGCTCAAAATGTTACAAAGCGTTTTACAATACCTATAAGTGTGATTCATGCTCAAAAACAAGGGTCGTTCTTGAATCTTCTTCGGTAGCTTCTGCACATGATCATTCTTTGTTTTATAATGCTTCGTGTAATGGAACTGTACAGACTCACTATTTTAAGTGTTGGTCGTGCTATTATGATGCAGGTGTAATAAGAACCGTTCGTTGCCCAAAAGCTACACATTCCGGTTCTTGTAACTATTTGCACGTATAAATAGGAATGTTAAGCCCTCCTGTGTGAGGAATGAGGACTTGTTATAGAAATGAATATTTTTGTTAGATTTCTAAAAAATAACCTTAGTTTTACCATGTTGACAGCTTTACTGCTTGCACTGGCAACTGCTCTGTGTTGCATAGGCTTTTCGGCATGGTTTTCTGTTAAAAAACAAATTAGCGATATTTCAAGCGGCTATACAACTGTGGCTGTTCCAATCCAGACTTCCGAGGCATGGTTTAGTCTTGAGATGGATGCAGAACATTTTCCATTGGTAAATGATGAAAGAAGATTCCCGTATGTAAAATATGAAGATACAAGGTATTTGATGGGGGCTTTTGTAAAGGATACCAAAAGCGTTGTGACTATTGAAAAGAATAAAGTGGGCTCATATCGTCTTTTTGATATGTATTCAAATGCCCTTGCAGTTGTTGCCGCAAAATGTGTTAAAATTGAAAATGAGCATTCAAAAACAAATATACTTGAACCTGATGAAAACGGAATATGGGAAAGCAAGAGCATAGATGTAGATTCATATACAGCAAAGTTCAGCGTACTTGAAATCGTTGCGCTTAATGATTCATTCTCCGATTATCCGATGAAAACGGTTACATTGGGTGGACTTTATGATGCCGATTGTAAATTGCCATATGAAGAGGGAAAGACATATCTGCTTTTCGGAGCTGTAGAAGGAATACCGTATACATTTGATTATAATGAAAACCTTGAAGCTGTCTTTGTCATTGATGAAGCCAATGTTTCAGATCAGTTCATTTGTTATGATCCGAACGATTTGCCTGGAAGGTCATTGTTGTTTAATGTCGAACGTGTTAAGGGAGATGCGGAAACATATTTTTATGTAAACAAAAGTGAAAGATTGCCATTTTGTGCTGAATACAATAGCTCTGTCCAAGCGTTTCTTGAAAGCGAGGAAGGCAGTATTTGGAAAGACACTATTATTCCTATGTGCAAGCTGAACTATTCATCCGGGTCAGTTGTTCTGACCGACAACGTCAAAAGTATCTTGGGCTTTTGCAGAGGCAATTATTTTATATTAGATGGGAGAACTATTTCTGAAGAGGAGTATAATGCCGGAAGCAAGGTTTGTCTCGTTAGTGCGTCATGGGCAAGCAAGAATGGAATAAAAGTCGGTGACTGGATTGATGTGGAGCTTTATGAAACAAAAACATTGAGTATTTCAGCACCCAAACCGGTTAGAGTTGGAGAAAATGATGATTCTTTAACTCGAGTTGTCTGTGTTAAAGAGCCATTAAAATTTGAGAATAAAGCAGCTCTTTCTGAAAAATATGAAGTAGTCGGGATTTACTCTGCCCCTGAATTTGAATTTGGAGCGTATGAGTTCGATGCAAACACATTTTTTATTCCGAATAAGGCTTATACCGGAACGAAATCCAACGATAGTTTGGATTCCAATGTCGGACTATATTCGGTTATAATCGAGAATGGTATGCAGGAGGAATTTGAAAATGAGCTTGATAAGCTCGGATTCGGAGGAGCTTTTGCGTATTTTGACGGCGAATACGGAGCGGCAGAAGGAGCACTTGATTCAGCAAAGGAAAACTCTGAGAGAATGTTTATTGTCGGTATAGTATCATTCATTGTTGCTGTAGCTTTGTTCCTTTTCATATGTTCACATTCAATGAATAAGTCAGTAATTGGAGCACGTCTTTTAGGTGTGAAGTCGAGTACTGTCAAAAATGAGTTTTGCAAAGCTGTTTCAATATTGGCGGTTTTAGGAGTAGTAATAGGAACATGTTGTGGTTTGATATTGTTTAATTCAGTTACTGCAAAACTCATTTCAAATGAGATAATGCTACCCGTAATTCCGGAACTTCTGTGTGGAACAGTGCTTGCTGCTGTAACTGTTATCGCCGTGTTTTTTATGTCGAAAAAGATTTCTAATAGCAACCTAATGCAGAGGAAGTAAATTATGTCGGCTGTATTAAAAATTTCTTTATCTCTCCTGTGGAGAAGAAGGACTCAAAGCATTCTCTTGATTGCGCTTGTTGCTTTGATTGTTGCTGTATCATTTTATCTTAGTGGAATTGCATATTATGAGGAAACGGCTATTGAGAAAATGATAAACAGCACAGATATAAACTGTATTGTTACCGATGCACGAGGTATGAATAGTTCCAAGTTGTCAATGTCCAGTGTACTTGTTCAATCAATTCTGGGCGTTTTTGAGGACGATGACAATAGAATATCTGAGTTTGTTAAGGATGTTCACGCAATGGGAGTTGTCTTTTTGACATATCCTGATGGAATGGAGATGCACCGTATCTATGACTTTGCATCTGATAAGATGCTTTGTGAGTTTGAGGGAGCAAAAATTGAGCTTTTCGATGGGTTTACTGAGGATATTTTTAAAACTTCCGAGCAGGTTTGTATTGTTTCGGATTCTGTCGAGCCTGAATATGATACGGAAAACAATCCCGTTATAAGCATTGGGTTGGAACGGAAAAAAACTCAGTTGAGGATTGTTGGTACTATATCCAATTCCGAAAGTAATGTGATTTATGTGCCTCTCAATTTTCAATGGGAAAAAGATGCCTCAGAATTATTCCTTGTTGATTCTTGTACATTTACAATAAAAGATAATAATCGTTTAGAAGAGGCTAAAAATGAAATTTACAAGCTTTTTGCAAAGCCGGATTTGTTAAACGGCTATGATTCCAAACCGTTTGCTGTGGTTGTTCAGGATGATACATATTTGGAAAGCTTGGATGGACTTCGCTCAAACCTCAGGATGGTGCGTGTTCTGATACCTATTTTGACGGTTTTGACAGTAGCTATAGGATTTTTTGCTTCATATTTATTTACAAAGGGCAGAATTAAAGAGTTTGCCGTACAGCGATGTCTTGGTTTAAAACGAAGGAGAGTCTTCTTTGATATAATAGGCCAGCAGACACTTCTTGCTGTTATTGGATATATTATAGGCTTACTTGTTGCAGTGATAACGAAGAGTATTCACGATATTTATTCCATACCAAATACATTACTCTTGTTGGCAATATTTATTAGTGGTGCTTCTTGTTCCGCATTTATGATAGCAAAAGTAAATCCTATAATACTTATGAAAACAGAGGACTAAAAAAGGGGAATAGACATGAATGATTTAATAGCTGACAATATCACATACATATATAAAGGGAAATATCAAAGTGTAAAAGCACTTAAGGAATTCTCTTTTAGATTTATACCTGGAAAGTTCTATGCTATTCTTGGAGCTTCGGGTAGTGGCAAAACAACGCTTCTTTCGCTGCTTGCGGGGCTGGATGTGCCGACAGAAGGTATAGTATCATTCGATGGCTTATCAACCAAAGATATTGATAGAGATGAATACCGCATGGAGCATGTTTCCGTGATCTATCAGAATTACAATTTATTCGCGCATTTGACTGTAATGGAAAATGCTGCGTATCCGTTGTATATTCATAATGTGCCTAAAAAAGAAGCCGACGCAATAGCAGTTTCAAATCTGAAAAAGGTTGGGATTACTGAAGAACAAATGAAGCGCTTTCCGAAGACGCTTTCAGGTGGTGAGCAGCAACGCATTGCTATTGCCAGAGCTTTAGCATCAGGCAGCGAGATTATACTGGCTGACGAACCCACAGGCAACTTAGATACTAAAAATACTGAAAATGTTATAAAAATACTTCATTCTCTTGCAAAAGACGATGGAAGATGTGTTATAGTTGTTACGCATGACTTGGATGTTGCACAAGAAGCAGATGTTGTTCTCAAAATGAGTGACGGCAAGTTGGTTGACCAAAGGTAAGTATAATATATTAGCTTGTCGGTGCAAGGTGTTTGGAGTTTAACATGAGAGTTGCATTCTATAATGGCAATGTTTATACCGGTGAGCTTCCGCTTGTGTCGGCATTCATAGTCGAGGACGGAAGATTTACGGACGTCGGCTCGGACGAGGCGATATTGAAGGCTGCCGAACCGGGCGATAACCTCATAAACCTTAACGGGGATTTTGTTTGCGCGGGCTTCAATGATTCACACATGCACCTTTTGAATTTCGGACTGACATTGAGCTATGCGCCGCTGTACAGAAATACGGAAAGCCTAAAAGCGGTCATGGACTGCATGAGGGAGCATCTGAGGCTGCATCCCGTTTCCGAAGGTCAATGGCTTTGCGGCAGGGGATGGAATCAGGATTTTTTCAAGGATACGACTCGTATGCCGTCAAGGTGGGATCTCGACGAGGTTTCAAGGGATGTTCCGATAATGATTACCCGAACATGCGGCCATTGCTGTGTTGTCAATTCAAAGCTTTTGGAGCTTGCGGGTATAACATCGGAAACGGAATCGCCATCCGGAGGACGTATAGGTGTGGAGAACGGCGAAATAGACGGCAGACTATATGACAATGCCATGGACATTCTGGATGTATGCCGTCCTATTCCCACAAAGGAGGACATAAAACGCATGATACTCCTTGCGGCGTCGGAGCTGAACCGATATGGAATAACAAGCGCGCAGACCGACGATTACTGTGTATTCAGGGATGTTCCCGCGGATGTTGTGAATAGCGCGTACAGGGAGCTTGAGAAAGCGGAAATGCTTACCGTGAGGGTTTGCGAGCAATGCAATTTCACAGAGCTTGAAGTGCTTAAAGCGTTTATTGCGAGCGGTGAAACCGAAAAGGGGAGCGACTTTTTCAAAACAGGCCCCTTGAAGCTCCTTGGCGACGGTGCGCTCGGAAGCAGAACCGCGCATCTGTCAAAGCCCTATAAGGGAACCGATTCATACGGTTTTTCGCTGTTTTCGCCTGAAAACATGAAACTCATGGTAGCCTGCGCCAATGCACATGGAATGGATGCCGCGATCCATGCCATAGGCGACGCCTGTCTGGATGAGGTATTGGACGCTATTGAGTGCGCATTGAGGGAGAATCCGCGTCCTGAGCATCGGCACGGTGTGGTTCATTGCCAGGTTTCAAGAGCGGATCAGCTTGAGCGCATGATTCGTCTGGGCGTTCATATATACGCGCAGACGATCTTTCTGGATTATGATAATCATATCATTGAGAAGCTTGTTCCCGACGATCTTGCAAAAACAAGCTATTGCTGGAAAACGCTTCTTAAAAACGGGCTGAATGTTTCAAACGGCTCGGATTGTCCCGTTGAGCTTCCTGACGTGATGAAGGGCATCGAATGTGCTGTTACCCGTACATCAATGGACGGGACGGGGCCATACCTGCCCGATGAAGCCTTTACGGTCAGGGAAGCCATAGACAGCTTTACATCGTCCTCAGCTATAGCAAGCCATGACGAAGATATAAAGGGAACTATCAAAAAAGGTATGCTTGCGGATTTTGTGATTCTCGGAGCAAACCCGTTTGACGCGGATACGAGAGCCATTCATAGAATACCCGTTAAAGCGACATTCGTCGGAGGCAGGGAGGTCTTTCGTGCCTGATTGAGTCTGCATAAATCGGGAAGAATGAGCATGGCAAAATATCAAGCAAAGCTATCCGTGCTGCTGGATTCGCCGGATTATTGTTCAGACGTTGAATCGGACGGATATTACGTTGTTCATGGCACAAATGAGATCATAAAGTACGGGGAAGATCTGTCGGATGAATATGTGCATGAGGATGAGGTGTGTGGCTTTCTTAAATCCATTAAGTGTTTGCAGTTGCCCACCCTTCATAATCTGGATGACTCCTCACCGAATTGGTGTAGGGATATAACATTGAAATATATTGATGTGATGATCGCGGATGAAAAAACAGAAAAAGCTCCTGACCGGAGCATACAAGTCGGTTTTCAATAATCGTATTCTGACGAATGTTCCGGGAAGCGGAATGTTCAATAAAGAGCTTGGCAGGCTCGGACGCATGGAGGAATGGGACGGGTTTGTGCGGGAAGAGTACAAACCCATCGGATGAAGTTCCTTGCAGAGTGATGCCGGGATAACGATGTGGAAATCATTTACGACATATAAAACCGCGTGTATGTATACACCCAAATAAAGGAATAAAAGCTCCGGGGCTTCTTTGCGGCTGATTCAGGAGCTTCTATTCAAGCTCCTGAATCAGCCGCTTCAAGGAAAGCAGGATTCCATCAAGTGCGCATTCCTCATACCTCTTTGAAACGGCGCGGGTGTTTATTTCTATTTGCAGACAAGGTATTCCGCATTCGCGGGATATGAACGCCGATACGGTATATGGGTGAATTGCCGCAAAAGGCGTGTCAACCGTAACGGGAGCAAAGTTGTTTTCGCTGAAGCAGGCTATTGCTTTTTCCAATATGGTCGGGTCTTTTTTGATGTTTTTTCCATAGCCCGTGCCGATGTTTATAATTTCGGGACGGGATGGATTCATTTGGTGAATGTCAATGAGGTACTTAATGCCGTGCTTTTTTATATATTCCCTGAGTTTGGTTTTATACCTGCATTTTTCATCGTAATTGGCGTCGTCCCCGCGGTTCTTTTCCTTGTAGATTATCGGGCAATTAAGCTCGTCGTGAAGCACATTGACTATCGCTCCAGTATGGTATTCTCCATATTTCTTTCGTCCGTTCCTCGTTTGCTCCGCGCTGTGGGGCGCGGACAGCATTACACTTCCAATGCCCTTTTTTATAACAAAGCTTTTTCTTCCGAGTTTGGAGCTGAAATACAGCAAATAATCGTCAAACGCACTCATTTAAAAACCTCGCCGAACATCTCGAACCAGCTTCCGCCTCCCCAATGCGAATCGGAGATTCCGCGAAGCTTGAATCCCATACGTTCATATTTCTTAATCAACGCCTCATGGCATATGAAAACAACTTGCCTTTTACCGTAAAGCCTTGCGCGTGCCAATAGTTTGTCGATGAGCATATGCCCCAGCCCTGCGTTCCTGCAGCTTGGCAGTACCTCAAGCGAGATTACCATTACGTTGCACCCGTCCGGATCGTGGAGGCTTGTATCGGTAAAAAACTCATCCCTGAACGAAGCTTCGTTTGTGGAGATACCGTTTATAAAACCCATTATCCTGCCGCTGTCCTCGTCCAAGGCTACAATGAACAGCTCAGGAGCGGCGGCTATTCGTGCGGAAACAGCTTGAACCGTTTCAGCCTCATTCGGGGGAAAGCATTCGTTTTCGATTTGCATTATCTGCGGTATGTCGCCAATGTCGGCGTTTTTGAATATTACACCCATGTTGAAATATATTTGACTTCCGACATAGGAAGCACCATCAAAACATCATCGCTGTATGTTCCGTCGTCAAACTTGCTGGCATTTGGGATGCGTCCGCAGTCTTTAAATCCAAGACTTTCGTATAGGTGGTGCGCTCTTGCATTGTCGCTGTGAACGGTCAACTCGGCCTGTTCATACCCCATTTCCTTTATTACTTGCAAAAGACGCTCAAGCATGAGCCTTCCAAGCCCAAACCCGGTGAATCTTTGGAAAAGCGCAATGCCTATTTCAGCGCGGTGCTTCCCTCGACGGGTATGGTGAATGCGGCTGAATGAACAGTTGCCCGCGTACTCGCCATCCACAAACGCGAGCATGAGCATCGCGCTGTCGGAATCATTGTGGCTTTTGATAAATGCTTTCTCGCCATCTATCGTGTATTTTATCTCGTCGGGTTCGCAGATCAAAAAACGGGTTTCCCCTGTCACGGTTTTAATATAGTCCAACAGCATTTCGGCATCATCCTCTGTCGCGCTTCGCAGAATGATGCTTCTTCCGTTAAGCTCATAGGCTTCATCGTTAAGCAGCATTTTTTCTCCTTTACATCCTTATAAAAGCAATACAACCAACAGCATCTGACGGAATTAAACCCACGGAACAATAAAACGCCTTTGCTTTCTCCGTATTATCCGTCAAAAGCTCCATCTGATAAACGTCATTATACCTCTCCATAATGGCTTTTATAAGCCTTGTTCCGATGCCCCTTCGCCGGTATTCGGGTAGAACTATTATGTCCTGAATAAAAACGATGGAAAACCCATCGCCAACGGCTCGTATTATGCCGATCAATCTATCACCGGCATACGCTCCGATTACGCAGAGTGAGTTTTTATAGGCTTTCTCAAGCATTGATTTGCGTTCAACATAGTTTGTCCAACCAACGCTTTGATAAAGGTTCAATATCTCATCGAGACAAAACTCCGTATAGTCCCTTAGACATATTTTATCATTCACATCACACATTAGCATATATGCTCTCTTATGACCTTCCGATTCCCGATAGAATTCCCTCATATCGGGGCAGGGGAATACGTCGCATTCTCCGCAGCAGGAGATATTCCTTTTACGGCAGCACTCAACGGGCATACATATATCCGATTCAGTCCATTCGGTCTGCCTGCATCCGGGACATTTATTTGTTTCAAGGTCAGGGCAAGAGGAGCAATCGACCCCGCAGTACGCAATTAGATCATTTTTCATGGCGTTCCTCCAAACAGGTTTATAGAATCCTTTTCACATATATTCGTGACGGTTCGCCGTCCATATCATTCATAATCGTCATGTATTCAAAGCCGTATTTCTCATACAGACCGATATGGTTGGTCGAAAGATAAACCTCGCGCACACCCTCGTCCACGGCAAGGCTTTTAACTTTATCGAACAGAAGCCCCGCATAGCGGTTTCCGCGATGCTTTGGGAATGTGTAAACAAAGCCGACCCACGGCGAAAGCTCGGTGGGCTGAATATCGTCCTTTTGGGCATATGTGCAGTAGGATATCAGCTCGTCGCCGTCTGTCAGCATAAGCACCTTTGAGCCTTTGCCGACGGCTTCAAAGAATGTCCCATCTGATAATAGACGATGCAGAAATGCTCCTGCGCGCCAGTCGCTTTTTAAAATCTCCTCAAGCCAATGCGCCTGTCTGTCACTATCGAAAAAGTTTATTATTTCCATATTCTTCCTGTTATCCTTTTCCGTATCGAATGCTTTGTTTTTCTGATATAATGTCCTTCCTGAACCGCCGCAAACGCCGCCGCAGCGCAACAGATCGTCGCGCTGATTCTAAGGTCGATAAACGAAAGTGTGAGCGGAAGCAAAAAGAGCAGCAATCCCGTCAATTTGTTCATTACTGTATGCGGCAGAATAACGCCTTTACCAACACATCCGCAGAGCAGATTGCTGAGCTTTATGAGGGCTATGACCGCGACGGCTGCATAAAGCCATGAAGGGATGACGAGAATCGGCGCAAGTCTTATGAAGCAAACTGCAAGAAAAACGAAATCAGCTCCCGTATCGAGCATTGAGCCAAACTCGGTTACGGTATTTGTCCGCCTTGCGACCAAGCCGTCAAGGACGTCGGTAAATCCCGCCAATATGTACAGCACATAAAAGCAAGGGGACAGGGGAGTGCTAAGCAGCAGAGCAATGCTGAAGGCAATCCTCCCGCACGTTATCGCGTTTGCCATATCACTTTCGAGCTTTGGGAGCGGGCAGCTCCTCATATATTGCCTCGAAAAGCTCCTTTAAAAAGGCTTTATTGTCCACGTTATCCACAAGAAGCATCGACTTTCCGCCGTTGTAAGGAATTTCCAAACGGGCATTGGGCATGAGTGCTTTTGCGGAATCGACGGGCTTTATAAGAAACCGATCATCGTAAATGCCGCCGGGAATCTTTCCGCGATAGTAGATGATGTATTCGCCCATCATCTTTCTGTATGAAACGGATTGAAGCTCGGATAGCTGTTCCATTATATAATCAAGATATTCTTTGCTTGAAGCCATTCGTTCCACTCTCCTCCTATCAATTGAAGTATATCACAGATTCTGCTGTGATTCAAGCGCGATGAGATAAGTCAAAAGGCAAGCGATTAAGGACATTGTTTGGGCTTGCGTTATGAGGGGTACAGTACGGTCGTTACAAATTAAACGTGTCCTTTATAATGCGTGCAACGACGTCGGGAGCCTTGTCCGTATTATCAATTCGCAGATAGTTTTTAAAGGTTATCTCGCCTTCATAGCTGACGCATCTGTGCTTATTATCGGCTTCTGACAGCAGCCTGTTTGAAAACTCCAAATCCCTTTTGGAAGCCTTGTTTTTCAGACGGTTTTCCGAAGCGTTTCTTTGCAATCTCACATTTTGCGGGGCAATCAGCTCGACATAATAGAACTGCGTTCCGTACGGCTCGAATATGCTCTTGATATGATCAAGGTATTCCCATTCCGATGGCATATCAAAGTCCATCATATACGTAAATATCATGCCGTAGTTTTCGGATGCCGCGAAGTTTTTTAAAATCAACTCACGCATTTCAAACACGGTCTTACTATCATAGCAGCCGAATATCTCCAAAACCGGCTCGATGGTCATATGATTATGGAACAATCTCAATTCGGTAATCTTCATCAATTCCTGCCCAACGGTCATCTTGCCCACAGATGTGTTGCCTAAAATGAATACGAGTTTCATTTTATTCCTCCTGAAATGTAAACGGTATTGGGATGACCCATAGTCTGCGAAAACGCGGAAACCCTATTATAAATCCTTGCTGTTATACGGTTTATTCCATGAAGCTATCTCTATAAGATTGCCTTCAGGGTCAGCTATATAGCAGGTTCGCTGTCCCCATGGCTCCGTGGTGGGCGCAAGTACAGGCTCTGCGCCATTTGATATTGCTTTAGCATACTCCGCATCAACTTCATCGAATGTGTCAACATACAGGGCAATTTCAAAATGCCCATTAACACCATTAAGATAATCATACTTCCTGCTTGTCATCTTTTCAAAATCGTTTCGTCCGTAAAGCAGAAAAAGAGTGCCGTCCTTTATAAGGTATACATTCTGCGTATCCTCAGCTTCCTTTATCTCAAAGCCAAGCACGTCCCTGTAAAATCGAATCATTTTACCCATGTCTTTTACAAGCAGTCCAAAGCCGTCCAATCTCATATGCGTCCTCCTTTGATAATCTCATCTATTATTTCAGCAAAGCTTCCCTTCAAAAAATGCCTGTGTCCAGGATGAGCTTCCGCTCTTTCATATTCTTCTTTGAGTGTTCTCCGCAATGCTATTTCCACGGTCTTGCGGAATCAAGCCATCCGTTTGCCTTCCAGTATTTATAGTCCGTATACTCAGGATTCTCTTTGCCTATTTTCTTCTGGAGCATTCTCACCATCGTGAATTTCAGCTTTGTTACCAATCCTGTGGGAGCCGGCTTGGAGTAATCAATACTGAGCATTTTTCGTGCAAGCTTTATGAGCTTCCCCGTGATTTGAGCTTTCTTTTTTCCAGGTATTCTATCCCAGAGTATATCGCTCATCAGCTTAAAGCTGCACACATTTATACTGCTGATTCCCCACCATGAGAGACTGTCCTTTATATCCTTTGCCGCCGACTTTCCGCCCGCGCCAAGGCATTGAGAGATGATTACAGCACGCTTTCCGAACATCTCTTTAGCAGGTCTGTGAGGCATCCATCTGTATCCGAAATGATCGAGCATCGTCTTCATAGCCCCCGTCGCGTGAAAAACATATGCGGGAGAGGTAAACACAAGAAGATCGGATTCAAGCATGGACTTTTCGATTTTACGGACATACTCGGCATCCTTGCATAGATGCTCGTCCTTGAGAAAGCAGACGGTACAGCCCGCGCAAAAATCAGGGCAATCCCGCGGAAGACAGAATTCGGTTATCTCGGAATCGTTTTTGAATTGTTGAAGAAATATTTCCTTCAGCCTGTATGTTACGCCCTTTTTCTCCGTGCCGTTTATAACAGTAATTTTCATGGTTTCACCTTGTGATTAAATAGTATGACTCAGCCTTTATTCTCCGTTGACGATTCTTACGTATTCATCCTTTGGAATCATGGGCGTTTCAAGCTCCGTGATTGTTTCCTCGGATAATGCAAACGTATTTGAGTATTCCTCACCGGCATATTCAAATTTCTTGAGCAGCGGATCAGCCACAACAGCCGCCGCAGGGACGTTCAACAACGGCGTTTCGGGGACGCAAACAATACGAGGGTCGCCGAAACAGTTTTTGCACATAATGCGGAGCGCGTCGAAATTTCCATCCCAATCGGGGAATCCGCATCCGCAGATAACAAGCGTATGAAGCTTCGAAAAATCCGCCAACGCCTCATGCTGAACCGCACCGTTTTCCAGTTCGACCATCTTCATTTTGATGAGGGGAATGGTGCGATCCAATACCGCCTTTAAATGTGACGGCATGGAATAACAATATAAAGGGAAGCTCCAAATCACAAGCTCGGCTTGACAGTATAAGTCCAATATCTCATTCTGGTCATCGTCAATTACGCAATGTCCATCCATCGCCTGCCAGCAGCCAAAGCACCCGCGGCAGGGCGCGACATCCTTATCGATAACATTTACAATCTGCACTTCATGTTTTTGATTCTTGTTAAGTCCCCTCAAAAAAGCTTCGGTAAGGCGAAATGTATCGCTTTGTTTTTTGGGACTGCCGTTCAATACCAATACTTTCATTTTTATTCTCCTCAATAAACATTATAATCATATCCACCATTCGGGTGTAAGCTCACCGAGTGTTATTATCCTACCGGTCTTGTAATCCAACATTATCTCAATGCTTTTATACCTTCCCGGCATCAACTGCGTCATAAATTCCCTGCAAGCACCGCATGGAGCGGCGGTCGTCCCGTCGGGCATTAATGCCAAAACACGCTTTATCTCATTTTCCCCGTTTGTTATCATGTTGAACATAGCATTGCGCTCTGCACATATTCCGAGCGTACAGGATGTATCAACACAAACACCGGTATAGATTTTTCCGCTTGCGGATTCGATTGCAGCCGCAACTCCGCCTGCGTATATCCTTTCCGATATCTCGCGCGGGTTTTGTACCGACTTAGCTGCCGTGTATAAATCATTCCATATCGTATCCATTATTTCCTCCGGTTAATGAATGTCTGTTATTCTAATGTCAAAGCAAGCTCAATCTCGTCTTCATCCTCGACGCCCATTGCGGCAAAGCCCTTGCTCTTGTTGTTTCAAGAGGGTCAACTTCCTTTGCCACTATCATACCTCCTTTGGAACTGTTCCTTCGTTCTGATGAGCGAACCATTGAATTACAATACCGCCTTATCATAGAAAGTCAAAAACCGGGCAAACAAATCCTCATCCAGTCGATGGCTCCATTCGGCATGATCAAGGTTTTCGGTAATATAATTTGCCTTATCCTCTCTGAATCTATCCTTGTTTTCCGGTGCATTGTAATCGTAATCCAATGTTTCAAGCCACTTATCGTATTCGGCATTGAAGTCATCTTTATATGTGTTGCTTGGATTGGTCATAATCTCATTATGACCTCTGTCTTCGAATCGAATGAATGTAAAACGAGGATTATCCTTGTATTTCTTATAGTATTTGTCATACCCGTACTCTATTCCGATCACATCGTCATCCGCACTATGTACGATCATTATTGCCGCATCGGTGGATTCAAAACCATCCATCGCGGTATTTGCCGCATATTTGCCATAGCTTAAATACTCGTGGATTCTGATAAACGGCGTCATGGCATAGATGACGCTGCCTGCCTGAGATTTTCCGCCGGATTCAAACATATCCGATGATTTGTTAAAGCCCGAACATTCAATAATTGCTTTAACCTCCGGATGATATGTCAGAACAGCACTTACACAGTATCCGCCCCAGCTATGTCCGAAAAGAACAATGGGAAGATCGGGAATATCGTTATTTGCTTCAACAAATGAAATAGCATGTTCCAGGTCTATCACACCTTGAGGAGTACCACCTGTACCTTCACCTTCGCTCCTGTCACATCCCGTTGCATCATACGCGAAAACAAAGTAACCATTACGAGCAAAATAGTCTGCACAATCCATATAAGAATTATGACCGCCACCTCCGAAGCCATGTGCCATAACTACAATCCCGCGCTGCTCATCTCCGCAACTGTAAAGATAACCGGCAAGTATCTGTCCTTTGTCGGAAGGGAAAGCATATTCGGTGCATTGCAGGCCGTTGAAATCCTCAATTTGCAGCATCAAAGGCTTATAGCTGTCACCGCGAATGTTAAAATTGTCATCGTACATCTTTACGCAAAATGCCCACCATCCGATGATAAGCAGAATTACAAGACAGGAGCTTAGGATAATCCATCTCCGTGATTTCGTTTTTTTCATTGAAATTCTCCACTCAATCATTAATATAAACACTATTACAAGCCTGAAAGCCGGCCGTATTATTTCAAATCATACTTCCATTTACCGCCCTCTTGATGGTAGAAAAACTCACTTAAATCATCATTGGCGAAAACTTTAATCATATCATTCATATCAAGTGATAGATTTAGGTTCGGAAGATTTTCAATATCCTCCCACCATACTTGTCCTTCCTCAGATGACTCCAACACGCCATCAAACTTTCTTGTTTTGTAGAATAAAACGACGTATCTTTTTTGATTTTCATACCAATCTTTTATTCCGCATATTTGAGGGGAATAGATAGTTAATCCTGTTTCCTCCTTGATCTCACGAATTACTGCGTCTGTAAATGACTCGCCTGATTCCACATGACCTCCCGGAAAGGTAATACCCGGCCAGTCTTTCTTTTTTCTGTCAATCACGACCACTTTACTGCCGTCGCAAATCATACACATATTTGTAAATTCAACTTGTTCAACCATTGTCTTTTCTCCCGCAATTCGTCTTTCCTTTTATCCTTCGGACAGCAATCCGAACGTTACAGCCCGATTTGACAACAATCCGAGAGTCTCAACCTCTTGAAAACCCTCAAATGACAACAGTCCGATAGTCTCAATCTCCGATTTTTGCCTTTGATAGCGAAACGAGAGTTACAGCAGCGGATTTCCTCATTTTTGCACTCTCGCTCTGTGGAAACTCATCCACACTCCAACAAACAATCAAAACCCACAAAAGCCCTTATTTCAAGCCATTTTCGACCCTTTGACCTCATTTCCTTGACAGCAGAACGACCGTCTCGACGTGCCTTGGGACAATGGGGTTGATAAAAAGGCACATATTAGCGGTGTTGTCCCAACTATCCTCAAAAAGCCTATGCCGTTGACCACTTGCGATAGAGCGTCTGTGATGATTCTATGGTCTCGGCAAAAACCATATGTTTTTTATAAGGATGCGGCCATATCTTTAATTCTGCTCATCACATTCCTGTCGTGATTTGTAAAGATACCCATTCCCTCCAAGCCAAGATAACCAAGGAAGTCTCCATCATACGAGAACTTTGCTCCATCGTACATGTTGTCGTCTCCGGAGCTGAGGAACATTGCGACCTTCTTTAATACAGCAGGTGCGGTAGGATAAAGTGCTGAATAGAACCGGTCTATCACACATTTCAGCTGTCCTGATATTCCGTGGTAATAAATCGGTGCTGCAAGTACCAGCATTTCCGTATCACTCAGTTCCGCATAGATCTCCTGCATATCATCCTTCTGGACACATTGGCCGTGTCCTTTTCCGTGACAGTACTCACATGCAAGACATCCCTTGATATTCATTTTGCATACATTGAACACTTTTAACTGATGGCCGTGTTCTACAGCTGCCTGCTGAAATGTTTTTACCATTCCGGCTGTATTCCCGTTCGGTCTGGGACTGCCGTTCAACACAAGAATTTTCATAAGTCTTTATCTCCTTCATTTTACTCCCCGCCGTCGGTGATGGCAGTGTGGGAGCCTTTGTGCGTCTATAGCGCAATCTGTCACTTCAGATAATTCTTCACATCCGCAACAAATTGGTTTCCGCAACGGGCAAGTTCTCCAAGAACCCGATCTATCCCTTTCTCAGTAGTATACCAATTGTCCTTAGTAATGTTATAGCAATTAACCGGTCGAACGATAAAGGATACATCTGGGAAAGCCATTTGATAGAGCATTAAGCAACGTCGTGCATGAAATGCCTTGCAAACAATCATGGCGTTTTTAATTTCCACGCCTTTCTCATCAATGACTATCCGAGAGAAGAAGGCATTATCACGTGTGTGTCCAGATTTTTTCTCACCGATGATAGCAGAGGCAGGCACCCCATTTTTTCGCAAAACATCTGTGAAGAACTCGCAATCAGAATGATAATCGCCGTCGTAAATCTCCGCTTTTGAATAAACGCCGGGCCATTTGTCTCGTTTAACGCTGATCCCGCCGGAAGGAATAATCCATTTCGCATAGCCTTCTCGATAAAGCTGAGCAGCATATTCCGGCTGCTCAGGGTGTGAGCCTCCAGGAAGAAAGATGGCATCGACTTTTTGTAATTCATCAGCAACAAATATGTATTTGGAAATATCCATGATAATTCGGTTCTGCATAGCAATCCTTTCGATAAATCCCAATTAGGATATTTCTGTTTCTTTTCCCGGGTATCGAAACTACCGCTACAGTCCCATATGACAACAGAACGAGAGTCTCAACCCCTCAAAAAACCTCAAATGACAACAATCCTATAGTCTCAATCTCACATTTTTACCTTTGATAGCGAAACGAGAGTTACAGCAGCGGATTTCCTCGTTTTCGCCCTTTCGCTCTGTGGAAACTTATCCACGCTCTTGCTGACGGGTCAAACCCGCAAATGCCCTGAATTCAAGCTATTTTCCCGCTATCGTCCTCATTTTCTGGACAGCAGAACGACAGTCTCCACATGCCCGGATAGGATAACTTGAATGTCGGCAGTACAACGAAAAAAGTCTGCCACCGAAGGCTATGACAAAACAAATCCACAAATTAAAGTTATCAATCTATCACTAAATTCTCCATCGACTTCTGACCTGTAACTTTTTCGCCCAAATTATTTGCCCACTTTTCTGTGAAAAAAGAAAAATAGGATAATCTTTCAGTCTTTCTTTTTTTATTCAAAGAAGGCAGGAATCCCCATAATGTAGACGGTATTCCTATTAAAATCAAATAAAGCGGTCCTAAAATTAGCGATTGTATTGTATGACCATACTCATGAACAAGAAGCCTCTGTGAAAGCTCCTCCATAGTATATTCACTCTTCAATTTATCGTAAAAATACGGTTGGCTTGTAACAAAAACAAACATTCCCAATGAAACGCTCGACTTATCCTGCCATTCGGTTATAACCGCACCATGATAAAAATAATGCTTATCGCGGATATGTAACATAAAATTCACTAATCCCAGTGAAGATTGAAGAAACCCCCATGTCCATTGCCATATAAAATATAAAGTGCCTTTCATAAATGCACGCCTCCTTCAAATACCCGTTTTCTATAACCTCGACATATCTCGTGACAGCAGAACGACCGTCTCGACATGCCTCGGAGCAGCAGGTCAAATAAAAAGGCTTGTATTTGACCCACTGGTTCATCCCAATGAAGAAATGGGCAATTCCCCAGGACTGGTTAGGGTTGAGGCAGTAAGATGAATACTGCCGAACCGATAGACGGGAACACGTCGCTCCCTACCGTATCCGGTCGATTCGATCAAATGCGCTCTGACACCAGTCAAAAACAAGACGGAAAGCCATATTGTAATCAAAATCGTCCGGCAATCCCGCCATGTCAAGTACGGTTCGATCTTCTTCGGACACCTGTTCTTTCAGCACCCGCTTCGTCACGGCAAATGCTCCACTCTCCAGGAAATGCAGATTCTGGATCAGGAAAAACAGTCCTTTGCAAGTACCGCGAAAGGCGGCAATATTCTTCTTCCTGTCTGCATGTATATAGCGATGGCAGAGTTCGTGGTACAGATTTCCCAGACTCAACTTGACGTAGTTGATCTCATCTTCCCTTGTCGATGACGGGAGAAATTCTTTCAATTCGCCGAGCAAATCTTTTGTCGTGTGGCGTAGCTGGCAAACCTCAAGGGGATTCCACTGCATCATTTCTTTCCTGCCGCAAATAAACCCGCAGGACTTCTCATACTCTCCGATCTCCTTCAGGATCTCCCTGTACACGTCCATATCCGCAACGGAAAAATCTTCAAGGACGATCATAACGTCTATATCGCTTTTATCGGTCGCTTCGCCGCGCATATAGCTGCCCTGAAGTCCCACATATACCAATCGGTCGCCGAAAGCGTTATTACATGCCCCGATCAGCTTTTGCAAATATTCATCAACTACAAACATTGTTTCTGTTTCTCCACAAACTGCGATCTGTTCATTTCCTCGTCATCAATGTCACGCACTCCACATGCCTTGGGACAATAGCGTGAATAAAAGGCATATTCACGCTGTTGTCACGACCGTGCTTGAAAAGTCTATGGTCTTGATAGCCAAAATCTTGAGTACCGGAATCAATTCTACAGTCCCGCAAATAGAACTATGTCAGTTGTTCACCTATAAATATATTGACTAATTCACACGGAACCATTACTCCGAATTTGAATCTTCCAAAAGCATCTGTTGCACCGCCGATATTGATCCCGACTATTTCCATGTCTTCGTTCAATGCCACACTGCCGCTGCTTCCCGGCGCCTCATATGCGTTATGTTTCAGTGTTCTGGACGCCGGCAGTCCGTCTTTTGTTTCGAAGAGATAGTAGTCCATAGATTTGATTACACCATATGTTTGAACAAATCGTTTTCCTTCCGGATTGCTTATTACTGCGATACGGCTGCCTTTTCCCGGATTATTATTACTGAGTTTTAAAGCATTTAATGAATCCTCCGATTGAAAACGTAATATTGCCAGATCATAGTTTTTATCTGCAGCTATGAGCTCGCCACGGCTGAATTGATTGTAATACTCTTCCTGAGATACATGTCCCTCTTTATTTTTTGCATAATCGGAATAGGATTTTGCCCCCCACGGGATAACGATCCATTCTGCATCAGCGGCATCATCAAACACATGATAAGCAGTCAATGCGTAATAGCTGTTTCCCTCTTTCTTGAAAATCACACCACTTGAGCCGACACTATAAGATCCAGATGTTACCATTTCGGATTGTTTCTCCGTCTTTTTCTGTACAATAACAATATTTGCCTTGAGAATGTCCGCTGTTATTTTCTTCTGAAGATCATCGTAAATCCTTGTTCTGCACTGGCGATCATAGATGCTTGGATAGCCAAGTAAAAAAGCGGTCAGGCATACGCATAAAATGACAACGATGACCGCTATCCTTTTTATATTTGCTTTTCTCAATGTCTCCTGATTGTTTATATTCATTATGGTCCTTTCCATCATGCCTTTGACATCAATACCACTGTTTCCACATGCATCGGGACAACAGCGTGAATAAAAAGGCACATATTCACGCTGTAGTCACGACCCTCGGCGTCAGGAATATGCCGTTGATCACTAGTTTATTTGAGTGTTGTCTTGCTCTTCATCTTCCGATGAGAAAATATAAAGGTCAATATCTATTTCCGTTCGTGTCGCATGACAGAAATCTATTACATCAAGAGAAGGAGCAAGACACGGATTGATATCGTTAACATAGATTTCCGGCACGACTTCCAAATAAAAACTAACGTCATAGTCGTTTCGTATCTGGTTTAACACATCAATTCTATCAAGCAACCCTGAAATAGTTTTCCGCATCTGATTTTCAACGTAAACGTCATATTCGTCACACCTGCCGCAGGTCCAGAAGGAAAAATCGTATAGTGAACCGTTTCTTCTGTGGTCGCCTGTTTTCCATCTGTCGTTTGGAACAATTCCCAATTTAGCTGTAATAACGTCCGGGTCAAAATCTCCGACAATTTTGAAATATGTATAGCATCTGTTTTTTGTTTCCATCATGTTTCCTTTTCAATTATAATAACATTCAATCTGTAGTCACGACCCGGCTCGAGACATCAATACGACTGATTCCACATGGTGCGAAAACGGGAACATATCAACCGGCTGTACTGATTCGACATTGTAACCATGTTCGGAGAGTATTTTGACGTCGCGCGCGAGCGTTGCGGGGTTACAGGAGATATAGGAAACACGCTTTGCGCCGCTTGCGGCTATGGCGTTAAGAACAGCCGAATCCGCGCCCTTTCGCGGCGGATCGAGCACAACACAATCAAGTCGGCGGCCCTCGTCGATAAGGCGGGGGAGAATCTCCTCGGCGGCACCGCAATGAAATTCAGCATTTTCTATCCCGTTGATAACGGCGTTTTTACGCGCGTCTTCAACAGCGCGTTTTACATACTCTATACCAATGGCATTGGAGGCTTTCTTAGCAAGCATAATTGTTATTGTGCCTATGCCGCAGAATATGTCCGCTACGGTTTCGCTGCCGCTGAGATTCAATCCGTCTACAGCGAGCGAATACAGTCTTTTCGTCTGAACGGGATTGACCTGCAAAAAGCTCTCCTGACTGACCTCAAAGTCAAGTCCGTTAAGCCTTTCGACAACGGACGACGAACCCCAAAGGAGTCGGTTTCTATCGCCGCATATGACGTTTGTGTTCCTTGAGTTGATGTTATGAACTATTGATTTGACGGATGGAAGGGCTTTTCTGATTATGCTTACAAGCTCATCCTCATGGGGAAGCTCACCCGTAGTTACGACGCATACGGCGGTGCCTTCGGAGCATTCCCTTGTGACGACATGACGCAGTATGCCGCTTCCGGTTATTTCATCATAAGGAGATACGGAGTACCTGTCAGCCCATTCGGCAGTCGCTTTAGCGGCTTTTACCGTGCATTCGCGCTCTATGATACAATCATCCATCTCAATCAACCGATGACTTCTTTGCGCGTAAAGCCCCCAGCATGTTTTCCCATCGACGGACGCAAAAGGAAAGCTGCCCTTGTTACGATACCTTGAAGGATCATCCATACCTATTGCGGGCTTGACTTCAATGCCCGATAGACCGCCTATACGCTCCAGAGCATCCCTGACAACGCCCTGCTTGAAAACGAGCTGAGCCTCATAGCTCATGTGCTGTAATGAACAGCCGCCGCATTTCAGATAGGTGGGGCAGAGAGGCTCCGTTCTGTCCGGCGAGCATAAAATAAGCTCATTAAGCTTGCCTACCGCATAGGAGCTTGTTACTTTGATTATATGTGCCGAAACGGTTTCTCCGGGAAGCGTATACGGGACAAAAACCGCAAAGCCCTCAAATCGGCCTACCCCTGAGCCTTCGGAGGTAAGACCTGTTATCTCAAGTATTATATCGTCGTTTTTTTTAAGAGGTATGCTCATAATTGTGGTTCTCCTAATTAATGGTTATGTTTTCCAGAAGGCTTGAGTAACGCCGCAGGGTGTCCTTCACAAGCACGGCATCCTCCGGGTCGCTGCTTTTGAGCAATTCAATAGCTGTGTCACGGGCTTCATTAAGCGTTTCCATGTCGCTCAACATAAAAGCGTCTATAAGCTGTGAGCTTCCGTGCTGACGCTGTCCCAGCAGTTCACCGGGGCCGCGAGTCTCAAGATCCTTCTCGGCAATCTTAAAACCGTTGTTGGAATCTACAAGTGTTCTTATCCTATCGGCGACCGTTTCGGAGCGGCTCTCCGAGAGCAGAAAGCAATAGCTTTCCTTGTCGCTCCTTCCGACGCGCCCTCTGAGCTGATGGAGCTGGGCAAGCCCAAATCTTTCAGACGATTCGATGACCATTATGCACGCATTCGGAACGTCAACGCCAACCTCAATGACCGTCGTGGAAACGAGCAGGTCAATATTTCCGTCACGAAAATCGCTCATAACGGAATCACGCTTATCAGGCTTCATCCTGCCATGCACAAGCGCGATGCGGACGTTAAGCTTATCGTTAAGCTCAGCAAAAACCGATTCGGCAGAGCGGTATGTTTGAACCTCATCGTTATCCTCTATCATGGGACAGACAACATATGCCTGAATCCTTTTGGATATAAGCTCGCTCTCTATATATCGGTACATGCTTGCGCGTTTGGCTTGAGGAACATATCTTGTTATAACGGGCTTTCTGCCGCTCGGCATCTCATACAGTCTTGAAACGTCAAGATCGCCGTAAAGTATGAGCGAGAGAGTACGGGGTATGGGTGTTGCGCTCATTATGAGAACATCCGGAGACAGAGCTTTATTCCCCAAGATCGCTCTCTGCCGCACACCGAATCTGTGCTGTTCATCGGTTATTACGATTCCGAGGTTATTAAAGGAAACGCCGCTCTCCAGAAGGGAGTGCGTGCCGACGATGAATTGAACTTCGCCGCTTTTTATGAATCTCAGTATTTCCTTCTGCTCGCTTTTTTTCAGATTGCTCGTGAGCAGAGCGGTTTTTTCACCGAACATATCTTTCAAATGCGCATAATGCTGCTCCGCCAGCAGGGCTGTGGGAGCCATAAGTGCCGATTGGTATCCGTTTTTGTACGCTGTATACATGGCGTAAAAGGCGAGAATCGTTTTGCCTGAGCCGACGTCGCCTTGAATAAGACGGTTCATGGGCAGGGGAGAGGACATATCGGACTTGATATCCTCCATTACGGATACCTGCCCTGCCGTGGGCTTGAAGGGCAGAAGTGCGATAAATTCCTCGATTGTGTTTGACGTATCAAAAGCTATGCCTGCGGAATTCAGGCTTCGCGCCCTCATTGCCTCAAGGAGTATTGTGAAGCGGAGTATGTTTTCAAACGCAAGTCTTCGTCTTGCTATGGATAGGGTTTCGGGGTTGATGGGAAAATGGAGATTCTCCAATGCGTAGCCCAGTTGGCAGAGGTGATGCTCCAAGCGGAGCTTATCCGGCAGCGTTTCACCATAAACCCCATTAAGCTCATATATGACAGACTTGACGCATGTGCGCATTGATACCTGTCCTATACCGCGTGTGAGAGGATAGATGGGAAGCATACCGGGAGGAGCAGGGCAGAAGACTGCATTGACCATCACATGCCCATGGGACAAATCGACTCTGCCATGGGCAAAACCTGTGGCAAAATCGGGTATGGAGCTTCTTATGTAGAGCTGATTGAACCATGTAAGGCGGAGCTTGCCGGTATCATCGCCGATGACAACGCTTATCATCGGCGTTCGCCTTCCGTTTATCACAGGATAGGACACCTTTGGCTTTTCGATGTATTCGACTTTAACTATCGAATAATCACCGTGTTTTAGCTCGGATATTTTTTTAGCTTCACGCAGATCATAGTGTTCGCGCGGGGCAAAATACAGCAAATCCTGCAACGAAAAAAGTCCCAAGCGTCCAAGAACCTCGGCACGCTTGGAACCGATTCCTCGAATAACGGTTAAGCTGTTGTCAACATTCATTTATTCAGCCGATATGAAGTAGTAATACAGGGGCTGACCGCCGGGCCTGAGCATGAACTCGATGTCCGGATAGTCGTTTGTCAATTCCTCATAAATCTCGTTAGCCTGCTCCTCGTTAACGCCCTCGCCCCAGTAGATCGAAACAAATCCGCAATCATCGCAGTCTTTGATCATACTGTCTATGAGTGTTCGTGTGCAGGATTTAACATCCGAGCAAACCTGAGTTATCTTGTTATCGACAAGTCCTATGATATCCCCTGTATGGATCACGTTGCCCTCGTATGAGGTATCTCGAACCGCATATGTGACAGCTCCGGAAATTATGCTGCAGAAGCACTCCGACATGGACTCGGTGTTGCTTTCAACAGAGGAGTCGGGATTGAAGCCCGTCATTGCGGAGATACCTTGCATGACCGTTTTTGTGGGAAGGACTATTACATTGCACTCGGCATTCTCAGCAGCCTGCTGAGCCGCCATTATGATATTGGAGTTATTGGGAAGCACGAAAACGTTCTTGGCGTTGACCTTCTTGATGGCCTGCGAGATAACATCTATGCTGGGGTTCATCGTTTGACCGCCGGAGATTATGTAACTGACACCCAAAGCCTTCATATCCTCCTCAAGTCCGCTGCCCACGCTGACGGCTATAACCGCCTGATCCTTTTGCTCACGAAGCATCTTTTCCTTTATCTGACGATTCTGCTCGCGCATATTATCGACCTTGAGCTTATCTATCTCTCCAAGCTGCAAGGCAAACTGAATGACCTTGCCCGGAGCATTGGAGTGTGCGTGAACCTTGATTATACCGGAATCGTGAACGACAACTACGCTGTCGCCGAGCCTGACGAGCTTATCGCGCAATCTGTTTATATCATCCTCGGTCACGTCGTCGTGCAGATGTATTATGAACAGCTCGCTGCAATACCCGAACTTGATATCCTCGGTATTGGTCGCGGCGATAATATCATCGTTTGAGGAATAGACCTCATTCTCGTCGATTTCCGAGGATGTGAGCATTGAAAGCTCGATATCCTCAGGCTCCTCACCGTTGGCGGCAAGCAGGAAGCCGCGGAATATGGTCAAAAGACCCGCTCCGCCGGAGTCGAGAACGCCGGCTTCCTTTAAAACGGGAAGCAGCTCAGGTGTTTTCTTGAGAGCTTCCTCACCGCTTTCAAGCATTGTTTCGAGTACATCATAGGCCGTCGCGCCGCGATTCGAGGCGGTTTTCTGCGCCGACTCGGCCATAAGCCTTGCGACAGTGAGCATTGTGCCTTCCTTGGGACGCATGACGGCTTTATATGCGGCGTCCGTACCTGCCCTCATGGCGTCGGCAAGCATTACGGCTGTTATGGTTTCGCCCTTTCCCTTCATGGATTGGGATATGCCGCGGAATATCTGAGAGAGTATAACGCCTGAGTTACCCCTTGCGCCCTTGAGCGCACCAAGCGAAGCCGCCGCGGATATTGCCTCAACGGTATCCTCGTTGCAGGAACGTATCTCAGAAACCGCACGCTGCATCGTCATTGACATATTTGTCCCTGTGTCGCCATCGGGAACGGGAAAAACATTCATGGCGTCAATGGACGCCTTGTTATGCTCAAGAAGTGCGGCTCCCATGAGATACATCTCCTTGAGAAGATCAGCATTGAAATCTGTATTTTTCAAGATATGGCACCTCGTGAAAATTTAAACTTTGATAGCTTCAACAAATATGTTGACGTTGCGCACATGAAGCCCAGTAAGCTCTTCAACCCTGTACTTGACATTGCTTACGGCATTCTGCGCAACGGCATTCAGAGAAACGCCGTACATTACGGTGACGTGAAGGTCGATATCAACGGTTATTCCATCCGAAAGTACGGTAACGCTGACGCCTTTTTTTAAATTCTCACTGCCTACAAGCTGAAGGAGCGCATCGGTGGCACTGTTCCTGTTCATGGCAACAATACCATAGTTTTCGACGGCTGCTGTACCGGCTATTGTTGCGATGAGATCATCGGTCATTGTGATGGTGCCAAGATCAAAAAGAATATTAGCTGGCATGATAACACCTCCGAGTTTTATTTTGATTTCATTTTACAACATATTTCTAAATTACGCAAGGGCTATTTGAAAATAGACGGCTTACAGTACCTATTATATTACACTTATTATACTCAAAAAACGACATTTTGAACATTGAGTAATATACATATCATGTGATATCGAACGACCTGCCTGTTATATCGTCAGTATCAAACAGATCGTATTTAACGCGCCACAGCGCAAGACCGTGCGCCGGAGCCGTATCTCCGGCATAGGAACGCTCGGCGTTTAAGAGCGCATCGGATATGATTTCCGGATCCTCAAAACCCTGACCTATCCTTATCATGGTTCCTGTCATTATGCGAACCATGTTATAGAGGAACCCGCTTCCCGCGACATGGTACATTAAATAATCGCCGTGCTTTGTCCATTCGGAAACGAATATGCGCCTTATAGTGGTTTCGGTACATCCGCCTGAGGAGCGGAAAGCATTGAAGTCGTGTTCACCGAGAAAAAGCTTTGCCGCGGCATTGAGCCTTTCAATGTCAAGCGGATAGTGTACATGAAGTGCCGTGTTCCTTGTAAATGCTGAAGCATGAGGGGCATTGTTTACTGTATAAACATAATGCTTTTCCCTGACACAGAATCTCGAATGAAAGTCGGACGGCACTTCAAAGCTGCTTTTAACCCTTATGTCTTCCGGAAGCCTTGTGTTAAGGGCATATGAGAATTTCTCCGGAGGTATGCGGCAATCCGTATCAAAATGAGCTACCTGGGCTCTTGCATGAACTCCGCTGTCCGTGCGTCCGGATGCGTGCAGGATGGGATGAACGCCAATAAGCTTATCAAAGGCGTCGTATAAGCATTGCTGTATGGAAAGTCCGTTCGGCTGAACCTGCCAGCCGACGTATTGCGTGCCATCGTATTCTATTATAAGCGCAATCCTTTTCATTGTCGGTTTTACCCTATACTCTTTAATTGCCCGGTTTCAATATTTTCAATGAAAACAATCTGCGGCTCATGGTTTAAAAGCCATATGTACATTACGTTATCGTTATCGACATTCCATAAAAGCAGCTCCACGAACCCGGTTGTTTGAACATCCGCCTCAAAGCCTGCCTGTTTTGAGAGATGTACTGTCTGCTCAGGCTCAGAACTCATAAGAGCAGCTATGTTTGTATTATCGCCATATCCCTGCGTATAAAACTCGGATGGGGACGTGCTGTATCCGAAGCTGTTTATTCTTCGGGAAACTGCGCTCAAATAGCTGTTTGATTCAAGCAGCACCAGCCATATTACCGCCAACACGATCAGGGATATGGCGAATATGAGAACGCTGCGTTTGGTTTTGCCCGATGCCCCTGTCATTGTGCTGCACCGATGAGGGCCTTTACCCATGCCGCCAGATAGCTGTCTATTTTGAATGTGTTCTGAAGAATGACAACAGCGGCAATAAGTCCTGCCATAATGAGGAACGCGATAAGGTCATTCCAATGGAATTTCAGTATCCTTAGCCTTGTACGACCCTCGCCGCCGTGATAGCAGCGGCTTTCCATGGCGAGGGCAAGCTCTTCCGCCCTGCGGAATGAATTGACGAACAGGGGTATGAGTATCGGGAGCATTGCCTTGGCTCGTTTTAATACGTTTCCGCTTTCGAGGTCTGCGCCCCTTGCAAGCTGCGCCTTCATTATCTTGTCGGCTTCCTCCAACAGAGTAGGTATAAAGCGCAGGGCAATGGTCATCATCATAGCAAGCTCATGCACGGGAAATTTGATTATTTTAAGGGGGGATAAAAGCCTTTCAAGTCCCTCCGTAAGTGAAACGGGAGTTGTTGTCAATGTAAGCAGGGAAGCTCCGGTAACAAGCGCGATAAGCCTCAGAATTATGAATAACGCCTGATAAACTCCTCCCGTCGTGACGGTGATAAAACGCCATGAGAAAAGCACAGTACCCGTCTTTATCATGAACAGATTCAGCAGGAACATAAAGGGCAGTATGAATTTCATCGGCTTTATAGCCTTTGTGACATAGCTTATCGGGACACGGCTCATGTATGTCATAAACAGCATAAAGAGAAGCACAAAGCCGAATATCCATATGTAATCCGTTATAAATACAGCGACTATATACATCACAAGGAGTATAAGCTTAGTGCGCGGATCGAGCCTGTGTACGGGTGAATCAACGGGGAAGTATTGACCGAGTGTAATATCCTTAAACATTCGAGTGTCCCCCCTTAAACTCAACAAGCGCATTAACAAGAGCTTCGTTAGTGTAGATACATCCGGGAAGGCTTATTCCCCTTGCCCTGAGAGCGGACGCCATTCGAGCGGCAAAGGGGGGTTCAAGCCCCATCTCGTTAAGCTCGTCGGCAAGCTCGAATATTTCGGCAGGAGTACCCATCTTGAATATTTCACCGTCTTTGAGCACAACGACTTTCTCTGCGGAACGGGCTATGTCGTCCATGGAATGACTTACCATTACAACGGCGCAGTTAAGCTGCCGGCGGAAGCTGTCTATCATTTCCAACACAGCGCGGCGTCCTGCCGGGTCAAGTCCCGCCATCGGCTCGTCAAGTACAAGGTACTTTGGATACATCGCTATTATACCCGCAAGCGCGGTACGGCGTTTTTCACCGCCGGAAAGCTCAAAAGGCGATTTTTCCGCAAACTCATCGAAATCAAGACCGACAAGGCGCATCGCTTCTTTAACTCTGCGGTCTATTTCATCCTCGGAAAGCTTGAGGTTCCTCGGCCCGAAGCTGATATCCTTATAAACGGTTTCGTCAAAAAGCTGATAATCCGGATACTGAAAAACCATGCCGACAAGAGCGCGTCCCTTGGCACGTTGTTTCTTGTCGTTCATATCAAATCCGTCAACCGTGACCTTGCCGGAGGTTGGCTGCATCAGCCCGTTCAACTGCTGTATAAGGGTTGATTTGCCGCTTCCGGTATGACCTATCAAACCGACGAATTCGCCGTCGTTTATGGTCAAATCTATGTCCTTCAAAGCGGTAAAGGCATTTATGCTTCCGCTCTGGTATGTGTAGCTCAGTTTTTCAATAATGATTGGCATAATCCCGATGCAATCTCCTCAAGTGTTACCGCATTGCCGAGGTCGGCAATTCCGTTTTTCTTAATAAGCTCACGAAGCTCGACAGCGGCGGGAACGTCAAGCCCGATGCTTCTCAGCTCATCACCCCTATCGAATATCTCCTGTGGTGTTCCCTCCATTTGAACATGCCCGCTGTTCATAACAATGACTCTGTCTGCGCCGAGAGCTTCCTCCATGTACTGCGTTATCATAACGACTGTGATACCCTTGTTATCATGCAGCTCGCGCACTATGCTGAGAATATCACGGCGGCCGTATGGGTCAAGC
Organism: uncultured Eubacteriales bacterium; assembly: GCA_902787375.1. Classification (GTDB taxonomy): domain Bacteria; phylum Bacillota; class Clostridia; order Christensenellales; family CAG-138; genus UBA3857. The sequence continues at coordinate 13,372 of CADAGD010000008.1, read as the reverse complement.
ATGGCGGTAGCCTCGTCAAGAACAAGAACCTTGGGTTGCATTGCGAGCATACCGGCAATGGCTATTCGCTGCTTCTGTCCTCCCGAAAGCATATGCGGAGCTGAATCGGCATAGTTTTCCATGCCGACTGCCTTTAACGCTTCATCAACTCTGATTATCATTTCATCCGTTGGAATGCCGAGGTTCTCAGGGCCGAACGCGACGTCCTCTCGAACGACCGTTGTTACGATCTGGTTATCGGGGTTTTGAAACACTATTCCAACAAGACGGCGTATGTCAAGCAGCTTTGAATCGTCCGAAGTATCCATTCCCGCAACCTCGACAGTACCTTCCGTCGGCAGGAGCAGACCATTCAGCATCTTGGCAAGGGTTGACTTTCCGCTGCCGTTATGTCCCACGATACAAAGAAACTCGCCCTCTTTTATCTCAATGGAAACATTTTCAAGCGCGGGAGTGCCGCTGTCGTATGTGAAGCTCACGTTTTTTATTGAGAGCATATGGACTCCTTTAATAATATTAATCAGATAATTATATAACGCAATCGCGCTCTATGCAAATATACTTTTTAAAAATCGAGAACAAGCAAATATATAGCGATACGCTGTTGCCATGCAGGTAAAAAAATAGTAAAATAGATATGTCAAAAGGCGCTATAGGCGCATTTTTCAAGGAGGATTATCTAATGGCTATTAAAACATTTGATGAGCTTGTTGCCCGTGTAAAAACAGGTAAACGCCGTACTGTCGCGCTTGTTTGCGCCGATGATGCGCATGCGCTTGAGGCTGTCATTCACGCGAAGGATATTGTTGACTCGATTCTCGTGGGAGAAAGGGAAAAGATCGAGGCGGTTCTTGTTTCACTCGGTCAGGATCCCAAGAATTTTGAGATCGTCGAAGTTCCTGAGGGAATGCACCCCAGCGTTTGCGCCGCCAAGCTCATTAAAGAGGGAAGAGCGGACTTCCTTATGAAGGGCAAGATAATGACGGGCCAGATGCTCAAGGGCGTACTCGATCCCGAAGCCGATCTTCGTACAGGTTCACTTATGAGCCATTGTATGATGGTCGAGATTCCCGGATATCACAAGCTCGTATGCGTTACCGACGGAGGAATGTGTACATATCCCGACCTCGAAAAGAAGGTCAAGATTGTTAAAAACGCTGTTGAGTTCTTCCATAAGCTTGGCTATGAAAAGCCCAATGTAGCTGCTCTTTGCGCCATTGAAACCATCAATCCCAAGATGCAGGAAACCGTTGACGCTGCCGAGCTGAAGCGCATGAGTATAGAGGGTGAGCTTCCCTCCTGCTACGTTGAAGGCCCCATATCCTATGATCTTGCCATGGTTCCTGAGCTTTCGGCAATCAAGGGTTATGACTGCCCCTGCGTTGGCGACTTCGATATACTGCTCGTTCCTGAGATCGTCGTCGGCAACGTACTCGGAAAGTCACTCGTTTATACAGCAGGCGGCAGAATGGCAGGTCTTATAATGGGCTGCAAGGTTCCCATAGTGCTTGCCTCACGCGGTTCAAGCGCCGAGGAAAAGTATTATTCGCTCGCTCTGGGCGCGGGCTTCGTAAGCTGATGCGTTAAATTCTATTTTAGGTTATTTCAGGAGGGATTATCTCAAAATCGTGTCGATAATTTGGGAAGCATCCCTCCTTTTGTAATTTGGGAAAGGTGAAAAATGGAAAGAATATTGGTTATAAACCCCGGTTCAACGTCAACAAAGCTGGCGGTATTCGATGACGATAACAGAATAATGGCGGTTACTGTAAACCATCCGCTCGACGAGGTAAAGGGCTTCAAGTGGGTAATGGATCAGTTTGATTACAGAATGAACCTCATAAACAAAGCACTTGAGGAGAATGGAATATCCAAGAAGAGCCTGACCTGTGTCATGGCAAGAGGCGGTCTGCTTCCTCCCGTGCCTTCGGGAGCGTTCAATGTAAACAAGGACATGATTGACTATTTTTACGCAGCCAAGGTCGATACACACATATCGAATCTTGCCTGTGTGCTTGCGGATGCAATAGCCAAGCCCCTTGGCATACCCGCAATGGTTTACGATCCCGTCGCCGTTGATGAGCTTTCGGATATTTCACGCATAACGGGAATGCCGGAGATACCCAAGAAAAGCCGCGGACACGTCCTCAACAGCCGCGCTATGGCAAGAAAATGCGCTGAGGAACGCTTGGGGAAAAAGCTGGAGGACTGCACGATCATAGTCCTTCATATCGGCGGAGGATGCTCCGCTTGGCTCTCCCATAAGGGCAGGCTTATTGATTGCTATTCCGATGATGACGCGGGCTTTGCTCCCGAAAGATGCGGAAGGCTTCAGGCTATGGATCTTGCCATGCTCTGCTACAGCGGCAAGTACACCAAGGAGGAGATGAGCCGCTATATCAGGGGTAATTCGGGCTTGAAGGCATATCTCGGCACAAGCGACGGCCGCGAGGTCGAGTCCATGATAGAAAATGGCGATGAGAAGGCAAGAATGCTCTATGACGCCATGGCATTGTCCCACGCAAAGGGCATTGCGGAGCTTGCCGCCGCTGTAAACGGCAAGGTTGACCGTATCGTTGTTACGGGAGGTCTTGCCCGCTCGGAGCTGTTCATAGATATGCTCCGTCCTCGCATAGAGTGGATTGCGCCGCTTGAGGTCATGGCAGGTGAATATGAGATGGAAGCACTTGCTGCGGGCGGTCTGCGCGTACTGCGCGGTGAGGAGCAGCCTCATGAGTTTAAGTGGAAGAAATAATACGGCAAATAGAAATTTTACAGCATTTTTTAAATGAGATTTTTATACAGCATCCGAATAAAAGCATTGACCGTTTCCGCGATGGCTGCGGTGCTTTGCTGTGCCTTTACGGGCCTTACGGCTTGCGCCGGAAATGATGAGGTTGAAACGGTTGTGCTTGACGCTCAGACGGCTGAGGCGACGGCTGTTAGCAGCACCGCCGACGCAACAGCGTCAACGGCGAATACAGAGCATGAAGGAAGCAATGTACAGCAGAATGCGAATACCGCGCTGATAACAGTCGAGTGTGAAAGCAAATACACAGGCGGCACTCGTGAGTATATCAACGGAAGCTTTGCAATGGACTTCGTAAACAGTACCGATTCCGGGCTGTGCGAAGCTGTTCTGAATATCGGAGCATTGAATATCAAGTCAGCTACGGTGAATGGATTGCTGACAAATTTTTCCACTGATGACGACGGAAAACTGATAATACCTTTTTTCAATGAGTTGCCGTCAGGCGGAGCGGTTGATATATTCTTTGAATTCGATGCTGTTATGGGCATAAATGAGCGATTCAGCCTTCCGAACATGGATGAAGGCACATATCGAGCTAAGGTATATGTAAGCTCGACAGTGCCTTTGAGTATTGACGGATGTGAATACACATCATCGGCAGATAACGGCAGAAATGTTTATGTACTCGATTCCGAGTCGGTTGGAGCCGTTGAAGTCTCGTTTGTTCATTAAGGTTTAAACGGTATCACAATGCGCATCTTTCGTGACGCGGCACTTTCGGGCGGAATGCCGTCCTTGGACGCTGCGGGATGGGTTGCGGTTACCCAGTAGGAGTAAATCTCACCGGGTATAACATCTTCGTCACGAAAGCTCTGATAGCCCGTTTTGCCTTCAAACTCACACAGCACGGTATCAATCCCGCTGCTGTCGCTGCGAAGTATCCTGTAAATCAAAACAGGATTATCAGCAACGAACGATATGATTGGCTTGGATGTCTCATCCATTATCCAACCAAGCTCGGATGGAGCGGCGGCACTTTGCCAGAATGGGTTTTCAACTGTCGGCTCGGAACCCTCCTTGAAGTATTCATGACGGGTATATTCATCGGGGGTGTCCGGGCTTGCGTTATAGATCATGCCGTTTTCTTCGTCTGATAGATCTATCACATATTCGTTGATGCCGGTCGGCTTTATGAAGTCGGGACATTCGGTGTTCTGATATATGCAGCTAAACAGTTTTCCGAGCATTATTGTAGGATGATTTCCGCCTACAGCATCGGATGGCAGGCTGCCATCGGAAGCTCTGTCAGTACCCATCCATATAACTGCGGTATGTTCGGGTGTGTATGCGGCGCACCATGCGTCGCGGACGCCGTTGCTGTCAATGGATGTTCCTGTCTTTGCGGCAAGGGGAAGCCCTGTTTCGGAAAGCCGCTTGCCGGTACCCTCGGCGGCAACACTCTGAAGCATTGATGTCAGTATGAAGGAGCTGTTCTCGCTGAGGACTCTTTCACCCGATACCGCCCTTGAGTAAACCGTTTCACCGTTTGGCGAGACTATTTTCTCAACGCTTGCGGGCTTTATGTAGACGCCGCCGTTTGAAAACGCGCAGTATGCACCCGCCATCTCAAGCGGTGTGACGCCGTGAGTAAAGCCGCCAAGGGCAAGCGGAAGCCCAAGCTGTTCATTTGAAAAGTCAACGCCAAGGCGTGAAGCGTACATTACAGCCGTGGGTATGCCTATGTCCTCAAGCACGCTCACGGCAGGTATGTTAAGGGATTTTGTAACCGCTGTACGGAGCGTTACATTGCCGTAGTACTTGTCATCGGAGTTTCTCGGCTCATAGCTCCCGAAGCTTTTCGGCTCGTCATTTAAAATGGTTGCAGCGTCATAGCTGAAAAGCTCGATTGCGGGAGCGTATACAAGTATTGGCTTTATAAGCGAGCCCGGCTGACGTTCCGCTCTTACAGCACGATTAAGACCGGAAGGCTCATAAACTCCACGTCCGCCTATCATGGCTTCTATGCCGCCGTTGCTTGTAAGCACGACCATGGCAGCCTGTGCGCTTTCAGAGGGAAACAGAGTATCATCGCTCATTATTTCCGCACATTGATTTGAAACGGCAGAGGACATGGTGGTGTGTATAGAGTATCCGCTCTGAAGAAGCTCATCGCGCGATATACCCGTAATTTCCACGGCTTCATTTACCGCATAGTCAATGAGATCGTTTTTTTGAGAAGGAAGCGCAGGGGAGAGTGTACTGCTTTCCGAAACGGCGTCTTCATACTCGTCATTGGTCAGGTATCCGTACTCCTTCATCAAACCAAGTATATTGTTCCTTCTTTCCAATGAGGCGTCGGGTTCAATATGGGGAGAGTATGCTGTGGGACTTTTAAGTATCCCCGCAAGCTGTGCCGACTGAGCGATGGAAAGCTCGCTTGCGTGTACTCCGAAGTAGCCGAGAGAAGCCGCTTCAATGCCATAGAAGCCTCCTCCGAAGTATATGTAGTTCAAGTACATTTCCATTATCTCGGACTTGTCAAAGCTCTTTTCAAGCTGCAGGGCAAGTACGGCTTCCTCAAGCTTTCGGTCGAGAGTTTTCTCGGACGACAGATGCGAGAGCTTTATGAGCTGCTGGCTTATTGTGGAGGCCCCCTGTACATATCCTCCGGCTTTGATGTCAGCCCATGCCGCTCCGAATATGCGATAGATGTCTATTCCGTCATGGCTGTAAAACCTCGCGTCCTCGGCGGAAACAAATGCGTCAATGGTGTACTTTTGAAGCTCATCTATGCTTATGGGTATCCTTTTTTCCTGTCCGAGAACACTCAAAAGATTGTCTTCGGAATCGTAGACAAGAAGACTTCGCGGACATTCCAGAATAAGCTTGGGATCAAGCTCATGCCATTCGTCAAATCTGAACAGGATTGACGCGCCTATAAGCAGTAACGCGACTATCAAAAGCATACTTCCCAGGATAATCTTGAGTATGCTCGACATGCGTTTTTTCGGTTTTAGATTCATTTCCCTTTTCATATTAATAGTCTTATCAAAAAACAGGATTAAAAAACACTTGAATTACTCATCATGGCTGTTATATAATGGGATAAAGCAAAAGGAGGAAAAACAATATGCTCAAACACATAGTTTTTTGGAAGTTTATGGATGAAGCATGCGGACATACCAAAGAGGAAAACATGGATATAATAAAGGATGGTCTCATGTCGCTTGTGGGAAAGGTTCCGAGCCTTATTTCCGCTGAGATGGGAAAGGACGTGCTTCATTCAGATATGAGCTATGACATGTGCCTCATCTGCACATTTAAAGATTTGAATGGGATGCTCGAATACAAGGATCATCCGGAGCATGTCAAGGTTGCGAGCTATATAGCAAAGGTTAAGACCGACCGAGCGGTAATTGATTACGAGCTCTGATTAAAGCGGATTCGATGTTTATAAGCACCGGGCAGCGAATAAAGGCTGCCCGGTGTAATTTGTTATTTGCTTTTTGAATCAATCAAGGAAATCCTTGAGGCGTTTACTGCGGCTTGGATGGCGAAGCTTTCTAAGAGCCTTTGCTTCGATCTGGCGTATGCGCTCCCGTGTGACATTGAATTCCTTTCCGACATCCTCAAGGGTGCGCGTCTTTCCGTCGTCAAGCCCGAACCTCAGTCGAAGCACCTTTTCCTCCCTTGGAGTAAGGGTGTGCAGAACCTCCTCAAGATGGGATTGGAGCATGAATGAAGACGCGATGTTCTCAGGAGCGGGAGCCTCGTCATCGGCGATGAAATCGCCAAGATGTGAGTCCTCCTCCTCACCGATGGGGGTTTCCAGCGATACGGGCTCCTGGGCGATTTTGATTATCTCACGAACCTTTTCCTCGGAGATACCCATTTCCTTTGCTATCTCTTCAGGTCGCGGCTCACGACCAAGCTCCTGAAGGAGCTGACGGTTGACGCGAACGAGCTTGTTTATTGTTTCAACCATGTGAACGGGTATCCTTATTGTTCTTGCCTGATCGGCAATGGCACGGGTAATCGCCTGACGAATCCACCATGTCGCATATGTTGAGAATTTATACCCCTTCCTGTAGTCAAACTTTTCGACTGCCTTTATAAGACCGAGATTGCCTTCCTGAATAAGATCGAGAAAGAGCATTCCTCGTCCTACATAGCGTTTGGCAACGCTGACAACGAGTCGGAGGTTTGCCTCGGCAAGCTGACTTTTGGCATACTGACCGTCCTCAGCAAGCGCAAGCATGGCAGGATCAATGGATATATCTGTCTCGGCGAGCGCATCGACGGCAAAGGAATAGTCCTTGAATTTTTTATCAAGCTTTACCTCGCAGAGGCGGATTATAGCGGCTTTAAAATCCTCGAATTCCTCGCCTGTCTGAGCCTTTACAAAATTGATTATTGCCGATTCGGCAGGCTTGCCGTTAGCCATGCGTGTGGCAATACTGATCTCCTCTTCAAGTGTGAGAAGGGGTACGCGCCCTATTTCTTTAAGATACATCCTTACCGGATCATCTATTGCTATGGCGTCAGTAGAGGTGTCAACAATAACATTGCTGACCTCGGCGTCGGCGTCGGAAACATCAATATCAAGCCCCTCATTGATATCAATATCCTCAACAACGTCAATGTTTGCCGCCTCAAACCTGTCATAAATGGATTCAACTTTTTCGGAAGTCAGGTCTAAATTTTCAAAGGTATCCATGACCTCCTTAAATGTCATGACGCCCTTTCCTTTATTGCGCTCTATAAGCTCATCTACAAGCTTAAGATGATCCTTCTTTTCCTGCTCCATATTTAAACCTCCTTGGTTGTTCATCATATTAATTCTCCATGCTGCTTGGACAGCGTTTGCAGTAAGGCGTATTTTGTTGAGTATTCCTTTATTATATCCGCTTTTTTATCCGGAGAGTCAGCGGCTTTTGCTTTTTCGGAAAGCTCTGAAAGCTCGGCTTTAAGTGATATAAACTTGAGCTTGGCTATTATATCTTCAGCACAGCTTACGGGATCGGCAATATCATCCGCAGCCGCATAAGCACTTGATACCTCGTCGGAGGCGTCCCCTTCAAGCTCGGCAAGCATCAATGGAATATCAACGCGGGTAGATGTGCTGTACATTGCAAGCAACCTTGCGCAGAAAGACCTCATGTTCTTTGATGAAAACAGGGATAGGGAAAAATTCTTGCCCCTTCCAATGCTGTTCCCTGCATCCGGCGACGTCATTATACATGACAAAAGCTTTTTTTCACAGCCTATGCGTTCGTTGTCAGCCTTGGGCTTTTTGTAGTTATTATACCTTGCATGCACTGTTTTATTCGCAGCAGCCCGTACGGGAATACCGCATTGTTCTCTTATGGTTTCCTTGATTATACCCGATGTTTCGGACACATAAGGAATGTATCTATCCCTTTCAACCGGATCAAGGGTTGCAAGCAGCGCACATGCTTCCTTTGCGAATTTATCACGCCCGTCCGGAGTGTCAATACCGCTGAGCTTTGCCATTCTTTCAAGCTTGAACCGGACACCGGTTATGGACGAATCCTTGAGAATAAGAAAGCTATCGGAGCCAAATCCGCGTATGTATTCATCGGGATCGTTACCGTCGGGAATAACTATGACCCTTGGTTCGATTTCTGCGGAACTGAGTATATCGATTCCGCGCAGCATTGCCTTCTGACCTGCTTCGTCGCCGTCATAAGCGTAATAGACCTTTGAGGCGTAACGCTTCAGCAATCTTGCCTGCTGGCTTGTCAGCGCGGTACCGAGGGAAGCCACGGCGTTATCAATGCCGTATTGATGCAGGGCGATGACATCCATGTACCCTTCGACCATTATTATGTCGTCGATTTTTTTGCCCTTTAAAAGGTTTATGCCATAAATGTTTTCACGTTTATTATATACGGGAGTGTCGCCGGTATTTATGTATTTTGGCTCGTCATTGCCCATAGTCCTCCCGCCAAAGGCAATAACCCTGCCGGAAGCCGATATGACGGGAAACATAAGCCTGCCTCGGAAAAAATCAAATGATTGCGAAGGATCCTTCCGACCGGGAATTACAAGTCCGGCGTCTATGAGCGTATCCCTTGAGTAACCGAGTGCTGTCAAGTGCTTGTACAATCCATCGAAACCATCCGGTGAAAAGCCAAGACCGAAGCGTTTGGCGGTTTCCGCGGAAACACCGCGCTTTTCAAGATACCTTCTCGCTCCGCCGCCGTCCGATGAAAAAAGTGCTTTGCAGTAGAAAAGGGCTGCTTCTCTGTTTGCCTGATAGATTAATTCCCTGCGACGCTTTTGTTCAAGGAGCTTTTTATCATCTATCTCGTCGGGCATGTCCATTCCGGCGCGCTGCGCGAGATTTCGAATGGCGTCTATATAGGAAAGATTCTCGACCTGCATTATGAACTGGATAACGCTGCCGCCTGCCTTGCACGAAAAACAATGAAAAAGCTGTTTGTCGGGAGTAACGGATAAGGAGGGCTTTTTATCGGCATGGAACGGACAATGCCCCCAGAGCCTGCCGCCCCTCGGAGTTAGCTGGATGTACTCGGAAACCACCGAAGCAATATCATTTTTACTCATAAGCTCATTGAGCCATGCTTCAGGCAATGCCATCCGAAAAAAGCTCCTTTCCGTAAATTGTGTTGTTTTTATTCTCCGAATTAATTGTTTCTCCTGCAAAAATAAAAGATATATTTATGTCTTTTATGTCGAAAAAATGTTTTTAAACCCTGAACGAATAATATGGCGTTTGAAAGTGATAGGATCGGAAACTTTAATTATGCGGCATGATTATAATTAAAAAGCCGTTTATTGGAATCATAATGTTGTCATACTCTGAACAATAATTCTTTCTTTGCCTCCTCAGCCGCATCCGAATCTGAGCTGTCCATTGCTTTAAGGAGCCATTTTTCAGCCTGTGTCCTGTCACGCTTAACATAGATTCCGCGATTGTAGAATCGCCCGACAAGCTCCATTCCTTTGCCATAACCTTTGTTGGCGCATTCAAGATACAGTTCAAACGCTCTTGCTAAATCAATAGACGTTCCGTAACCATAGTGATAGCAGATGCCCAAATTATACGCAGCTTCAACATGACCGATGTTGTGAGCTTGCGTCAAAAGCTCAAAGGCAAGATCGTTGTCCTCTTTTACACCATCGCCGTATATGTGTTTCATGGCAAGCTCAAATAATTCCTGTCCGTTCATACAAACTCCTCTCAAATTAAGGTTGTGCCAAGTGTGCGAGTTAAGCTATGCCCTGCGGCATGGTAATCCTGTTTATGGTCTATAAGTACTGATAATTTCAATAATGTCCGTCTTATAAATGTTTCCGTTCAATACGTCCCCGTTTGCGTCAAAGGATACTGTTTTGATATCCTTCGGGTCTTCCTCATATGGAGAAAACGGTGCGGCATTATCATCAAAGTATTCACGAAGGTATTTGAACGCATTCCCTGACGGAAAAACCACATTTCCCTGATTCAACGGAATATGCAAATGATCGAACGCCCTTATAATACCTTTTGTTTTTTCATTGTATGAGTTTTTATCCTCGGCACTTACCAACCATGCGGGCTGGAGTTTGACCGGAATACCGGAATCAACGGCGCATTTGGCAAAAAACATGACGGTTTCAAGGGGGATGGTTTCCTGATGAAACGCATCCACGGACAACAGCAGATTGTTAACTCCACTGTCGGCTAAACTAACCGTGACAGTTTTGATTCTGCCCTTATCCTTTGAGAAAAAGCCGTTTGTGATAACCTGCCTTTTGGCAACGTCGAGTTCCGTGGCTGTTTTATGGATCATACAAACCGTTTCAGGATAGAGCAGAGGTTCTCCGCCGAAGGTCATTACAGTCGAAATATTGTAGTGCGCGCAGATTTTTCGCACGGCTTCCGAAGCGACCGCTTTGTCGATATGCTCCGTGCAGCCGCTGTGATCGCCCTCCGAGCAATGTATGCATTTACCTGTACACGCCATTGTTACAACAAACTCGATTTTATTCAAGTTCCTTATGTACGGATTCATTATGCGTTTTCTCTCCAAACCCTGATCTGTCACGGTGATTATACCATATTAAGAATGCTGATACAATACAAAAACTCTCTCACAATGGTATGCAGAACTGAGCGGCGATACGTTTGTTTCAAGTTCTTCGACTGAAGGTGATTCGTGGAGCTTCTATGTTCATCTTTTTTCGATGTTCATATTTTGCCGCCAAGCAGAAGCTTTGCCATTGTCTGCTCTCTGCGCGAGAACGTCAGACCCAAACATCATATTATTACCTTACAAAAAACACGCTCTCCGTCCGACGATGTGCGAGAAAAATCAAATCCATTACGGATATAAAAGCGTTCAGCCGTGTTAACAGGAACAAGCTCTATGTACTTCGCTCCTAATGATTGAAGATGGTTTTCGACCATTTGAAGTGTAGCAGAACCAACACCGGAGTTTCTGCGCTCTGAACATACATAGAAGTTGTTAATAAAGCCTTTGCTATATTCCTCGTGATACGAATAGCTAATCAAGCCAATGCACACTTTATTTTCTACGATTCGCATAACAAAATATGGATTATGTTCTTGAAGTGTCTGATTTATCATTCGTGCGTTCAACTCATCATTGTGAAGATCGTCAATTTCCTCTTTATATTCTTCTTCGTCGCATACTTCGCTCAGGTATGAGCTAAACAAATCGTAGAAATCATCCCAGTCATCTTTTTTCTGTAAATTATATCGTATCAGTTCAATCACAGGTTAATCTCCTTTTTTCTGCACTCTAAGTGAAATCGCGGCTTTGCCGCAGTGAAATCTTCGGGCTTTGCCCTCATGTGAAATCGAGCGTTTCACGCTCGGTCAAACCGCTGACAAACCCCAAACGCGCTGGAAATACCTGCCTTCCCCTGTGAGGGGAAGGGGGACCGCCGCCTCAGCGGTGGTGGATGAGGTGGCAAAAAAACTCTTTTGATAACGCCATTGTTTCCACCTCATCAGTCAGACTTCGTCTGACAGCTTCCCCTCAAAGGGGAAGCCAAGGAAAGCAGACTTTGTCCGTAGTCTGATCGAGCGTTTCACGCTCGGTGAAATTAAATCCACCCACCAGCCGCCGAGACTGATTTCCACCTGCGAAGCAGATTTCACCACGAAGTGATTTCACCCACCCGCAAGTGTGGATTTAGTTGAAAAAGTCCGACGCTTACGCATCGGACTTTTTCTGGCTCCCCCTGTTGGACTCGAACCAACGACACTGCGGTTAACAGCCGCATGCTCTACCGACTGAGCTAAGGAGGAATATCTCGTTTCAACGATGGTTATTATACCCCAAAGCAAACAGAATTGCAACCCCTTTTTTAAATATATTTTCGCGTACATTTAATATAATAAATCATCCATGCTTGCTATAACATCGCAATCATATTATAATGTAACACGATAAAAGGTGGTGTTAAAAAGTGGTTGGATTATTATCAAGAGTATTTATAAAGAACTATCGGTGTTACACAAATCCAGAAGTCAGACGTTCCTATGGAGTGCTTTGCGGAGGCATAGGCATATTCCTCAATATTGTTTTATTCATAGGAAAGTTCATAGCGGGCAGTATTGCGGCTTCGGTATCCATAACCGCTGATGCATTTAACAACCTGTCCGATGCGGGAAGCTCGATAGTCACCCTTATAGGCTTCAGGCTCTCCGGTTTAAAGCCCGACCCGGAGCATCCGTATGGTCATGGCAGGATAGAATACATATCGGGTCTGATCGTTTCAATGGTCATTATAATAATGGGATTTGAGCTGATGCTGGATTCGATAAAAAGGATAATAGAGCCGGAGGCAACAGAGTTCTCGTGGATAAGCTTGGGAATACTTGTCGCGTCAATTCTCGTTAAAGGGTATATGTATATCTACAACAGCTCAACATCCAAGAAGATAGACTCTGTCGCCATGAAAGCGACAGCGACGGACTCGCTTACGGACTGCATAGCGACCCTCATAGCTCTTTTATCAATGCTTGCGGGAAAGCTTTTCGATTTGAGCATCGACGGATGGTGCGGAGCATTGGTATCGCTTTTCGTACTGTATTCGGGATTATCGGCTGCAAAGGAAACTATCAGTCCATTGCTCGGACAGCCGCCGTCCGCAGAGCTTGTCAAAGAGATAGAGGAGATTGTTACCTCGCATAACGAGGTTATCGGCATACACGATCTGATGGTACATGATTACGGCCCCGGCAGAATGATGATGTCGCTTCATGCGGAGGTTTCAGCAAACGGCAATATACTTGAGGTTCATGATATGATCGACAATATCGAACGTGAGCTTAAAAGCAGGTTCAACTGTGAAGCTGTGGTGCATATGGATCCCGTGCTCATAGATGATGAGCAGACGAACGACCTTAAAGCGTGCGTGAGCGGTATATTGAGTGAGATAGATACAAGGCTTTGTATGCACGATTTCAGGATAGTTGCCGGCCCAACGCATACCAATCTGATTTTTGACATAGTCGTTCCGTTTAAATTTGAGTATTCAGACAAGGAAATCTGTGATATTATAAGCCGAAAGCTGGCAGAGGTGAAGGGGGAGAGCTATTTTGCCGTTATCAATATAGAT
>CADAGD010000007.1 GCA_902787375.1 uncultured Eubacteriales bacterium | reverse complement strand
CTTTTCCCCACACGCGTGGGGATGATCCTACACCGTAGGGGTTGCAGTAATCAGGATCGGACTTTTCCCCACACGCGTGGGGATGATCCCCGCGCCGCCCCTGAGCGAGTGACCCGAACGTGCTTTTCCCCACACGCGTGGGGATGATCCTGCGATCTGTTCCTTTGTTTCGCTGGGTACAACCTTTTCCCCACACGCGTGGGGATGCTCTCCGAATCATTGCGTCACTCTGTTCGGACGTTTTTCATTCAGTTCTCTTTTTTTCAATTCATTAACAGGCGGCAGGCAGGTACGCCCCTGACAGATGTAATATGTCGGCTTACCATCTTTCAACTTATATTCCTCCGTGGCGTTAGGGAGCAGAATAGTATTCGCGCCGAGAGGGAGAAAAAGGGGAATGCGCGTCTTTTCCTCCTCCGCGCCTACGGCGACAAGCTTTACGGGCGGCTCATTCAAATCGGAGAGTGCGATCATCAGCATCGAATAGCCCGAAGGCAGGGGGGAGGCTTCTTTTTTCATGAAAGCGAGCTGCTTTTCGAGAATGCCGTCGGGAATGGCTTCGGGAGCGAGAACGCTGAGCCGCGACATGGCATAGGTCAATATTGAATTGCCGCAGGGGATTGCGCCGTCAAATGTTTCTTTGGGCCGCACAATGAGCTTTTCGTTGTCGGTGCTTGTGAAAAAGAAGCCGCCATTGTTGCTGTCGAAGAAGCTGCCTATTACGGTTTTTAAATGATGCTTCGCAGCTTCAAGAAAGGGCTTTTCAAGTGTTGCGCCATAGAGTGCGATTTCACAGAGGATAATACCGGCAAAATCGTCGAGGAAAGCAGGGTTCCCTGTTTTTCCTGAATGTATGCTTGCATAAAGCACTTTGTCCCGAAAAAGATTCTTGCAAATGAAGGAGTAAGCTTCTCTTGCGGATTCGAGGTATATTTCCCTGCCGCTTACGCGATAAAGTGCGCAAAGACCCGTGACAGCAAGTGCATTGCGGAATGTCAGCATTTTGTCATCCGTGAAAAGACGGCATCTCTCTGAGCGGTATTCATAAAGCTTCTGTTTATGTTCTTCAAAACGCTTGGGATCATCGTCACTCTTTAACAGATTGGGAATGCTTTTGCCGTCAAAATTGCCGCTTGCGGTTATGTCGTAACAGGCGTTGAACGCCGAGCCTTCATCATTTCCCAATACGGAAATTACCTCATCGGGGGTGAACAGGTAGTATAAGCCTTCCTGTCCATCGCTGTCGGCATCCTGCGAGCTGAAAAAGCCGCCTTCCTCTGATTTCATCTCCCGCAGGAGATAGTCTGCTGTTTTCTCCGCGACTTCAAGGTAAAGACCGTTGTTTGTCAGCTCGTACGCCTTGCTGTACGCAAGTATCAGCAGAGCGTTGTCATAGAGCATTTTCTCGAAATGCGGAACAAGGAAGAACCTGTCGGTCGAATAGCGGCAGAAGCCTCCGCCTATATGGTCAAATAGCCCTCCTCTATACATGCGGTTGAGTGTCAGCTCTGCCATGTGAAGAGCATTTTCATCGCCGTGCTTCTCATATTGCTGAAGCAGAAACAGCAGTATATGGGGCGAAGGGAATTTAGGAGCTTGGGAAAAACCGCCATGAGCTTTGTCAAAGCTTCTCGTAAATTCTGCAAGGGCTTTTTCGATAAGATTGCCTGTGGGAGCGGAGGACGCGGTTTCTCTGCTTAGGGCATTGGTGATGGCTGAGGACGTTTTCAAAAGGGCATTACGATCGTTTTTCCATGCGCTGATGACAGCTCGGATAATATCGCAAAAGCTTGGCATACCGTACATTGGGGTTTTAGGGAAATAGGTTCCCGCGTAAAACGGCTTTCCGTCGGGCGACATGAATATGCTGAGCGGCCAGCCGCCGCTCCCGGTCATAAGCCGGCACGCCTCCATATAAATAATGTCTATATCGGGTCTTTCCTCACGGTCAACCTTTATGGAAATAAAACTCTCATTTAAAAGCTTTGCTGTTTCGGCATCCTCGAAGCTCTCATGAGCCATGACGTGACACCAATGACACGCGCTGTATCCGATACTAAGAAATACCGGCTTATCCTCGGAACGCGCTTTTGAAAGAGCTTCCTCGCCCCACGGATACCAGTCCACGGGATTCTCGGAATGCTGTGCAAGGTAGGGGCTTGTTTCGTTGATAAGATGGTTGCTCATTTTTGTACTCCTTTCAGATCGCCGGTTGCCGGATTGTCGATAAGCTCCCCGCTCTCAGTAAATCTTGAGCCGTGGCAGGGACAGTCCCAAGTGTGTTCCGCGCTGTTCCAGTTGAGCGCACATCCGAGGTGCGGACATCGGGGCGTCTTCGTTCGCCTTGAGATACAGCCATGCTTTTTTCTTCCCGAATTCATTTATAAGTTTATCATATAAAAGACCGTGCTGGCTTGTAAGTTTTGCCGTTGTGTTTTTTGTGACGCCGTTGCCCAAAACCTCAGCTTCACATAGAACGTAATCTATACCTGAGCTTTTGAGCATAAACGCTGTCAGGACGCCTGCCATGCCTCCGCCTATGATTAAAACGTCGGTATCGGTATCCCCTTCAAGCTGAGGAAATCTTGTAATGCGTATGCCTTCCTCCCATAAAGAACCCATGTCCGCCTCCAAAATGAGAATATACTTCTATTCTCCCGCAAAGGCGGACAGCGTATTCATGGGCTTCACAGCTCGTCCTTTTTTATCACTCCGCAGGCGAGCTTTACTCCCGCGTTTCCTGAGGGTTGGGTTGTGAAATCGTCCTGCCCTCCGTGTATCACGATAGTCCTTTCTATAATATGCAGAACCGGGTTATGAGGGTTCTGCCTGCCGTATTTGCTTCGGATTAATAGAATGAGATGTGTGAAAGATGATATATAATAATGCGGGGTTGAGCTTAAAGAAAAAAATGGCAAAAATTTTAAAAATATTTAAAAAGATACTTGATTTTGGGAAAAACCCGCGATATAATATAACAAATATTAAGTCAAAAAAATGAACGCTATATGTATAGGAGTTGAATTTTGCTCGTAAAGCATATTGGCGTAACGAAAAAAACCGTAAGTTTTTTTGACATACCGATCATAAATCATTTATAATATAGTCGAACCTTTGATGAACGTGTCACGAGGGAAACTATACTATGATCAGATGAGGAGTAGAATATGAGAATTGGTTTTGATAATGATAAGTACATCCAGATGCAGTCCCAGAAGATACTGGAGCGCATAGCAAGATTTGGGGATAAACTCTATCTTGAGTTTGGAGGCAAGCTGTTTGACGACTATCACGCCTCAAGAGTGGTACCGGGTTTCAAGCCCGATACCAAGATCAAAATGCTGCTTGAGCTAAAGGACAGCGCGGAGATTATATTTGCCATCCATGGCGGCGATATAGAGCGTAATAAGATAAGAAACGATATAGATATAGCTTATGACAGAGAAGTGTTAAGGCTCATCGACGCCTTCCGCAAGCGCGGGCTGCTCGTTTCGGGCGTTGTCATAACAAGGTACAGACCGGGACATACAGCCATAGAGCTTTTTGCCGAAAGACTTGAGCATATGGGTATTAAGGTCTACCGCCACTATCCTATCGAGGGATACCCGAAGAATCCCAAGTTCATTGTCAGCGACGATGGCTTTGGCAAAAACGACTTCATTGAGACCACAAGACCCCTTGTTGTCGTAACGGCTCCAGGCCCCGGTTCGGGCAAGCTTGCCGTATGCCTTTCACAGGTATATCAGGAGTACAGGCGTGGCGTAAGGGCGGGCTATGCCAAGTTTGAAACATTCCCGGTATGGAATCTGCCGCTCACGCATCCGGTAAACCTCGCGTACGAGGCGGCGACCATAGACCTTGACGATATGAACATGATAGACCCCTTCCATTTGGAGGCATACGGCATATCGACCGTAAATTATAACAGGGACGTGGAGTCGTTCCCGGTACTCAATACAATGTTCACCCATATATATGGACAATCCCCATATAAGTCTCCGACGGATATGGGAGTGAACATGATAGGCAACTGCATAACGGATGACGATGCGGTTTGCGAAGCCGCAAAGCAGGAGATAATACGCAGATACTATCAGGCCGCCTGTGAATTCAAGCGCGGCAAGGTCGATAAGGAGCAGGTCTACAAGGCTGAGTTCATAATGAGCAGGGCGGGCATAACCGTTGACGATCGACCGGTCGTCGCGGCGGCACTCAAGCGTGAGGAGGAAACCGGCGACGCGGCAATGGCGATAGAGCTTCCCGACGGAAGGATAATCACGGGCAAGACGGGCTCCATAGTAGGCCCCGCAGCAGGAGCGTTGCTCAATGCCATGAAGGCGCTTGCGGGCATTAATCAGGAGATAGACCTAATCGCGCCGATAGTTTTGCAGCCGATAAGGAACCTCAAGATAAACCATTTCGGCAGCGAGAATCCGCTCCTGCACTCGGATGAGCTGCTGTACGCGCTCTCGATATGCGCCGCGACAAACCCGACCGCCGCTCTTGCAATGGAGCAGCTTCCGCAGCTTCGCGGATGCGAGGCGCATTCGTCGGTAATGCTCACGGCGGCTGACAGGGCGGTATACCGCAAGCTGGGCTTGAACTGTACGAATGAGCCGAATGTCAACAGAAACAGGCTCTATATCTGATACGAAATGCTCGCTTGAGCATATTATGTGAATGATGGGGAAGCGTCTGAAACATATTCCCTTCATATAAATATTTCCTAAGGAGGAGCAAACCATGCTTGAGCAACTACAGACAGTGCATTTGAACGACGAGATGGATAATCCTATTGATATGCTTAGAAAAGGATTTAGGAGTATTTATCGTTCGGATATGTTTTTACCGGCGATTGCATTATTTAAGACGTGTTTTTTGTCCGTGTTTGAAATAGCACTGATCTTTTGTATTCCTGTGGGTATCATACTGAGTTCGCAGTATATCGGCTTTTGGGCGTTGGTTGTTGAGCTTTTATATGCCGCACTTCTGTTGTCGATTATATATCTCATCAGAAAACGCAGAGTGATGCGTAATCTGCGCCTGGTGATAGGCGACGAATTGTTCTTCAAAACGTATCCGAGTGAATACAAGCGTGAGATGAGGATACAGAGAAGACGCGAGAAGAGAGCGAACAGGGAATAATTGATCGGAGGATTTTTAAAATGAATGCCATTAACACATGGTACAGACGCAATTATAACGGTATTCTCGGCGTTGGTGCTGCTGTATTCGGCGTCCTGAAGGCTGTTGTGATAATATTGCTGACGGCTGCTTCTTTAGGTATTGCATTTACCATATTTTTGAGTGCCAAAACGCTTGGCTTATGGTGGATACCGCTTGAAATCGGTTTTATTGCCCTTCTTATGTTTGTTGCGCTCATACCGGAACACCGCAGGGCTATGGATGCTCTTCGCTATGAGATCGGTGACGAAAGTTTTTTTGAACTGTATCCTAAGGAAAAAGAGCGTGAGGAAGATATTATCTGCGGATTGACAAAATGGACGCATATAACCCAGCGTTTGCTCATTTCATTTGAAATCATGGGCTTAACGGCATTTATTGGGTGTGTGTGGTTTTTTCCGGTCATTGTTTATAAATATATTAAAACTATCGGTATGTTCGCTGTAATTGCCATTATATTCACATATACTGTACTGCTGCTTTCGATACCGGTCTATGTAAGAAACCGCATATATATGCGCACTATCCGCGGCATTATGGGCGATGAAAAGTTTTTTATCATGTATCCCAAGGAATATAGACGGTACAGGATACTCAGAGGAATACGCAAGCTCATATTCAAAAAAAAAGAAACGGCGAAGCTGATGCCCGATACGGGCAAAATGTACGGAAAAGGACGGGATTTGAACGATGAAGAGGATTGAGCGGATAAGCGCAATGGAGAGATGTCTGGACACGGCGAAGGAGGCAATAGAAAAGCTGAGTGAAGCTATGGATGTATATCAGGAAGCCGAAAAAAGCATTGCCAAGCTTTTCAGCTATTACGGAAGCGTCCAATGGATGCAGGATTATGAGGCGGACGAGCAGGGGAAGCTTCCCGAAGACCTCAAGCGCGGAGTGCTTTCGGAGGACGCCGTATACGATTTGATTATTGAGAACAGGGAGCTGGTGCTGAAAATGATGAATTTAGCGACAGCGGCAGTAAGAAACCGAACGATTTAAAATAAGCGGTTTTCAAGTGATCAATAAAATGATGAAGCGCGGAGCGATGCTCCGCGCTTCATTGCTATAGCTTTCAAGCCTTTATTTAACCTTTTTCTCAAGGAGGGTGACGTCGAAGTTGAGAACATCGTTGCCCCTCTGAACGGTAATCTTGATCTTATCGCCGACCTTGAACTTGTTTATCGCAACACGCAGAGCGGTCGAGCTGTTAATGGGGGAACCGTTTATCTGGGTTATGACGTCGTTCTCCTGGATGCCGGCAATAGCGGCGGGGCTGCCATCGAGAACGGAAACGACCTGAGGATATGTGTAGTAGGAGAACATGCCGTAGCCGTAAGAAACATTCTTGGTCGTAACGCCGAGATAGGGGCGGCCGGTGACAAAGCCATACTCGACTATATCGTCGATGATGGGCTTGGCGAGATCTGTGGGAACCGCGAATCCAAGACCGTCGATGGTGGCTCCGCTGCTCGTAAGACCGCTGGACTTGGCGTTTACAATGCCAATGAGGCTGCCGTCATACAGGAAGAGTCCTCCGCCGGAGTTGCCCTCGTTTATAGCCGCGCTGGTCTGAAGAACGGACATGCTCTGACCGTTTACCTCTATATCCCTGCCAAGCGCGCTGATTATGCCCTCGGTTACGGTGTTTGAAAGCTCGCCGAGCGCGTTTCCTATGGCGTAAACGGTTTCACCGACGCGCAGCTCCTCGGATGAGCCGACGGTAGCATAGGGGAATGTTACGCCTTCTTCGTTGATCTTGATGACGGCGATGTCCGTTACGGGGTCATTGCCTACAAGCTCGGCCTTGTACTGTGTGCCGTCGTTGAGGAAAACGTCGATTATGGCTGCGCCCTCGACGACGTGGTTGCAGGTTACTATATAGCCGTTGCTTGATATAAGCACGCCCGAACCGCTGCCGGCTACTACCTGCTGATAACCGTCGGATACCGAAATATCAATGCTTACAACCGTGTTCATGCAGTTGGCAAGCACATCCGTGATAGGGGTGTTGGGTGTAGCCTGAGTGCCGCCTCCGTTTGACGGAGTCAGCGTGGGAGCGGCTGTAGGAGCCACGGAGCCCTGCTCGGTAGGCATTATCGGGTTGTCGGTAACGGCGGCGAAAGTGCTTTCGGGAAGCTGAGTCGTTAATATGGAGTTGTTTCCCGACTTGTCGGCATTTGTATTGAGCTTATCGCTTATGTGGAGAACTATTCCCGCGACACAGGTGAGAAGTAAAACCGTTATAAGTATGCAGGCGATTAGTGCGCCGATAGGCATTCTGAATTTTTCCTGTTCCATGATTAAACCTTTCCTTTCGTTTTTTTGAGCCAAGCATGACTCATATTTTCTTTATTCAATATTATAATCAAAAAAAAGGTTTTGACAATCCCTAAAAAGGATTTTTTTATGGCATTGTTGTCACAAAGAGAATATAAGGCGTGGTATAGAAGGATGGCGGACAAGATGCGTGATGAGCAGAATCGGTAATGGCAATTTATGTATTAAAGTTGTCAAGTTGAACAATGACTTGAATATGTGGTTAAAATGTTTTATAATGGTCAAAAAAAGGAGAAAGATAATGGGCAGACAGTTGATTCTCATATGCGATGATCAGCGTATTATACACGAAACACTCAGCACATACTTGAAGAGTGAGGGCTTTGATTGTATTTCCGCGCTTGATGGCGAGCAGGCAATATCATTATTCAACGATAAAAAACCAGATCTGATTATACTGGATATAATGATGCCGAGAAAGAACGGAATGGACGTCTGCCGCGAGATAAGACAGACAAGTCATACGCCGATAATAATGCTTACAGCCAAATCCGAGGAGATAGACCGTGTTCTCGGCTTGGAGCTTGGTGCCGATGATTACATAGTTAAGCCGTTCAGCGCAAGGGAGGTAGTTGCCCGCGTTAAAGCGGTGCTGAGGAGGTTCATCCGTGAGCAGGAGGAGCCGTCCCAGATAATCAGATACGGCGGACTTGAGATAAACATAAACAATTATGACGTCAGGCTCGATGGTGAAAGACTGCCGCTGACTCCCAAAGAGGTAGAGATTTTTCAGCTTCTGGCGTCACATCCGGGCAAGGTGTATTCACGCGAAAAGATACTGTCCCTTGTTTGGGGATATGATTATTTCGGAGACACACGCGCCGTCGATACCCAGATAAAGCGTATAAGGCAGAAGCTCCCGCAGGAGGACGTAGGCTGGGCAATAAAGACCGTTTACGGCGTGGGGTACAGATTTGAGGTTTATAACAGCGGCGAATGAGAATGACGAATGGGAACACGAAAAAAAACAATAAGAGCTTAAGAGTGGGATTGCTTGCCTCGATGCTGATTATTTTCATACTCGCGTCGGTGGTGAGCATTTTACTTACTATAGTACTGTTCTCCGTAATGGGCAGAGCGGTTTACGGCAACACACTTGCCAACGGAATGCGGCCCCAGGCAAGGATGCTTGCCGAAACGACAGCCAATCTGATGCGGGGAAACATTTCCGCCGAGAACTTCCAATTAATGATAAAAACCAGCGAAACGGCTGTCATAGTGCTTGATACGGAAAAGAATCCGTTTGCGTGTATGATACCGCCGAGGGACATTGGCGGACGCATAGTCCCCGATGGAATCGCCACAAGAAGCACCGATCGTGACATGCGAACGAGGAATAACGACTTTGCCAATGCTTATATTAAGCATTGCAGAGAAATATATGATGCGGCGTCGAAATCATCCGCATACTCGGAGTTCGTCGAGAACAATTCCAGCCTCGGTGTTGTCGTTGCAATACGGGTAGTTGACGGTACTGAAGAAAAAGGCGTTCTTTTCCTTATAAAACCTCTCCATGATATAAACGAGATTGCAAAAAGCTTGCAAATAGTGCTTCTCTCCGCTTATGGCATTGTAACGGTATTGACGCTGATTCCGATATATTTTGTCTCTCGTTGGCTGATAAATCCGCTCAAAAAGCTTAACAAGGTCGCCTATAGCTTTTCATCGGGAGGCTATTCGGGCAGAGTTGTTCCAAAGGGCTCGATGGAAATTAAGGAGCTGGGTGGGACATTTAACGAGCTTGCCGATAACCTCCAAAGAACCATAAATGACCTTACGATAGAGCGCAACATGCTGAGGGCTGTTTTTGAGGGTCTGAGCGAGGGCATGGTAGCTTTTGATACCGATTGCAATATAACCAAATGCAACAACGCTGCGATAAAGCTTCTTAACGGAAAGCGGAATGACGACATTGATAAGCTCCCTATTTTCGGCGATGTCAGGAGCAACGCAGAGAAAGTCATAGAAACGGGTGTTGAAAGCGTTGCAATGATAAATGCCGGCGAGAGAATGCTGAGGATAAGCACCGCGCCCATAGAGAAGGAGAAGGGTAAGGTCGTCGGCGCGGTAATGCTCCTTATGGATGTGACTGAGGCGGAGAGGCTTGAACAGACACGACGCGATTATGTGGCGAATGTCAGCCACGAGCTGAGAACTCCTCTTGCCTCCATAAGAGGAATAGCGGATATGCTGAATGACGGACTTGTAAATGACGAGAAGGATAAGCTCCGTTACTATGGCTATATACAAAAGGAGAGTATAAGGCTTTCAAACCTCATAAACGATCTGCTTGAGCTTTCAAGACTGCAAAGCGGAGGGGTAGCCCTCAAGATGCGCAAGGTCGAGCTGTATGAGCTGTTCGCGGATGTTGCTGACAGGCTCAATGAGTCGGCGACGGCAAACGGCAACAAGATAGTTGTCGATCTGCCGGAGGATAAGTATTATGCCTACAGCAATCCCGACCGCGTTGAACAGGTGCTTGTAACGCTCATGGATAATGCGGTAAAGCATGGCGATGAGAACGGCATTATCAGGCTGGGTATGGATGATGGCGGCGATAAATGGCAGATATACGTTGAGAACCCGGCTGAGGTACAGCGCGAGGATATAGAGCATCTGTTTGAACGCTTCTATAAGGCGGATACCGCCCATACAGGGGAAGGAACCGGACTTGGTCTTGCGATAGCGCAGGAGGTGCTGCACCTTATGAATGAGGACATAAGGGTTGACTATAATGACGGCATGATAAGGTTTACATTTACCGTGGCAAAGAAGAGGGTATGATATGCGCTGCATGGATTGTCCGTTAATGTGCAAAGCGGATAGGGACGGTGAAGGCGTGGGAGCCTGCGGCGTCGGAAGGACGTCCTACATCGCAAGGGCTGCGCGGCACTTTTTTGAGGAGCCTCCCATTTCCGGAACGCGGGGCAGCGGAGCAATATTCTTTAAAGGCTGCAATATGCGCTGCGTGTTCTGCCAAAACGTGGATATTAGCAGGAGCGGAGCCGCCTTTAACGGACGGGAGGAGGCGTGTGACGCCGAAAGATTGGTTGAGATAATGCTGAGGCTTCAAGCTCTCGGTGCGCATAATATCAATCTTGTCACACCGTCGCCCCATATACGCCTTATAGAGAGTGCTGTTCCGAAGGCGAGGGAGACAGGTCTTGATATTCCGATAGTCTATAATACGAGCGGCTATGAGCGTGCTGAGGTTATTAAAAGACTTGAGGGGCTGATAGACATTTATCTGCCCGATATGAAGTATGTGTCCCCGAAGCTTGCGCAAAGGTACAGCGGCAGGGAGAACTACTTTGATTTTGCGTCCCAAGCACTGAGGGAGATGTTCAGACAGGTTGGGAATCTGAGTACCGATGATGGAATCGCAGAGAAAGGCATGTTAATCCGCCATCTTGTGCTTCCGTGCGCAGTTGATGAAACAAGGCGAGTTCTTGATTTTATAGCGGATAATTTCCCGCCTGATATAAACATATCCCTGATGAGCCAGTACACTCCAATACCCGGCATGAAAAAGCCCCTTGACCGCAGATTGACGAAAGCGGAGTATGACAGGGCCGTCGATTACGCGTTTGCGAAGGGCTTTGAAAACATATTCATACAGGAGCTTTCATCGGCAAAGAACGATTATACCCCCGTTTTTGACGGGTTTGTAGAATGAAGCTTTATACTAATCTCTGACTAAAAGCGGACATCTTGTTGGCTGTTTTCCGTCCTGTTTTTGTCGCTCTTCGGTCAACGATACTCCCCGACATCGCCTCACTCCGTTTGCCTTCGACAGTACGAAAAATCCCTCAACAATCCTGTCTTCTTTTAATCAGATATTAGTATTAATGCTCACGCGCATGTCTCCTCGACGCGCGTGAGTATTATTGTCATATCGTCAGAACGACCGTTGGTCAGCGCGGTGTCAAGGAGAGCCTGAGCCGCGGCTTCGGTATCGCCATGACCTGATACATTATCGGTTATTGCCGCTATCAGCCCGCTGCCGAGCGCATCCGATACGCCGTCGGTCATCATAATGATTATATCGCCCGATTTGAGCCGTATGCTCCTTGCCTTGCCCTGCACGTTTTCAAGTATGCCTATGGGCAGGGCTTCCGAGTAGAGCGTGAATACCTTACCGTTTCTCAATATAAAGCTTGACGGTGCGCCGTGCTTGGAAAGCCGTGCGGTACCGTTTTTCAAGTCTATCAGCATTACGTCAAGGGTTGCGTACATATCCTCGTTCACACAGCCGGAAAGAAGCTTGTTCACACAGTCGGTAGCATCGTCGATTTCAAATCCGACGCTTAACAGATCCTTTAAAAGCGCAAGTGCGGTACGGCTCTCGCCTGAAGCCGCGTTTCCGCTTCCCATGCCGTCGCTCAGAGCGACGAGCAGCTTCCCGTCAAAGTCACACATCGCGTAGCTGTCGCCTGATTGACTGCTCCCATGCTTGACGCTCGATGCCGTGCCGCATTCGGCGGTGTATACGTCAAGCCTGTGCGCACCTCCGTTAAGATACTTCTTCAAAGTGCCGGATATGTATTCGAGCATACGTCCCTCAT
The DNA here is from genome assembly GCA_902787375.1 of uncultured Eubacteriales bacterium. Classification (GTDB taxonomy): domain Bacteria; phylum Bacillota; class Clostridia; order Christensenellales; family CAG-138; genus UBA3857. Next base: position 73,459 of record CADAGD010000007.1, on the reverse strand, counting down.
CCGAACCGTATGCGCGTGAAAGCTCGGATAGAACCTCGCAAAGTGAGGCTATCCTGTATTGCAGACGACTGTATTTCTGATCCGCTTTTGAGGGGTTGGCGATTTCCCTCCTTACGGATTGGGGCATATAAAGCCTTGCGGGAGTCAGCGCGAATATAAGGGATGCCGCGCCGCATTCAATAAAGCTCAATATGCCGGTTCCGCGAACAAATGCCGCAATTCCGACTCCTGCAGCGGCGAATCCCAATAATGAAGCCCATTTGCCGAGACTTCTGAGGGAGGCGGCAAGCAGCGTGCAGGCGGCAAGTATGGCGATAAAGTGCATGTCCCCGCCGCAAGCGAGTATTCTTCCCGCTCCGACGGTCACGGCGAATGCCACGGCTGATATACCGAATCTGTATGCAGCGAAAAGCGAGCAAAGACCGGCAAATATTACGGCGGGACTCTGTCCTGAAATGTTGAAATTACCCATTGAAAGGGTTATAAGTCCGGCTAACGCAGAAAGCGTGAGAAGCTCGGTATCGCTGAGACTTCTTCCGCCGGGAAGCATCTCAAGCGCACGCAGACCTCCGCCTATCACGACGGCTCCGAATACCGAAACCGTAGAAGCTCCGATAAGAAGCAATATGTTGGAACGTGCCGCAAGTCCTATCAGCATGAAGGATACGATCTCCACGCCGAACATTATCAGAAGACGGAGCGCACGCATTATGCTCCCGAAGCGCGAATTGAATATGTATATTGCGCCTCCCATTATGAGGCTTGCGGCGGCATATTCGAAGCGGCCGGATAATATGTAGCCCGTTGCCGCTCCGAGGCTCGCAAAGTAAGGGCTTATTCCGGAGAACCATGCCGCGATAATGCTTGCCGTGCCAAACGGTGAAATGCCCTCAAAGGGGGAGTATAGGCTTAAAACAGCAGATAAGCAGAATATGAGTATGCCCGAAAACAGCATGGAACAACTGAGCTCACGCAGACTTTCCCGTGAGTCGCTTTTATGCCGACCGACCGACTTGATTTTACGCGCAGTTTTTTCCATGCTCTCCATATCGGGCCCTCCTTTTTGAACGGACGTCAGGGCTTGTCCGCCCTTTTCCCACACGACTGATTAACGCTATAAATATAGGCTATGGGGGCTTTTTAGATTGTCGCTCCGAGTGCGTGATTAATGATGGAAAATGCTGAATGGAGGAATGAAAAAAACTTCGGCATTTTCACCGAAGTTTCACTCGCAAAATATGAACCGCGCACCCACCCTTCGACAAGAACATCTCCAAGCGGTATTCCGATAGGTGGCTCCTATCAGGCGAACCTGCGGCACACCGAACTTTCCGCTTAATGCTGCTTCCGTCAAGACCTGACATGGTTCACGGCGATCGGTTGCACAGGACCCGATTATCAACACTCCTTATCGGTTCCGGCCTCACAAATGTATGCCTGGGGGCGGGAATTAGACCCTGCTGCGGCGGATTGCAGGAAATAGGGCACCGCCAACTCCCCGTTTAGCGCGGCATCTGTTATTATACATTATCGGAGCGAATATTGCAAGCACATTTTTAATAAAAATGCTTGACAATTATATATAATGATGTTAATATGGCTGTAGTAATGCTATGGCACGAACGGGATCGGCGGAACAAAAGCGTAACCTTTTATTTCTTCAAGGAGGGAGAAGCATTATGAACAGGAAGAATTATTACAAGTATTGGCTTGCGATATTCGCAGCACTCATTATGCTGTGCGTATACCCGATATACATGGGCGTAAAGTCGATTTCAATAATGGCATCCAACGGATTCGTTCCGATTGAGGATTATCCCAAGTACATAATCCCGTATACGCCCATAGCCTTGGCTGTGCTTTTCGGAACGCTGTTGATGCCTCTTATACAGAGGATGTTTAAGAGATGGGATGTATTGCCTGCGGCGGTGCTTTCGTCGGGCGTGTTCATGGTATCCGAAAGGCTCATGGAAACGAGGATACTCGTCGGCACGGTTGAGATGGTTCCGCTTGAGAGCTGGCAGATGGCACTCTGCTACATACCGCCGGATCAGTATAAGACGCGCACATGGGAAGCGGTCGATGTGCTTCTCGGAGGCTATAAGCCGAGCTTTAAGTTGCATTTCTACCTTATATCGTTAGTGCTTATAATCGCTGTCATAGGATGCGTTTACGGCTTCGGACGCATGGTATCAACGGGAAATAAGTCACGCAAAAAGCCCCTTGTGATACAGTCGGTTGCCTGCATAGCGTTCCTCGCAATGTGCATATGGGCGTGCTTTACCGCATTCTACCGCACGGGCGAGATTACAATACCGACAATTTCGGCATTGCTTATGGCGGTGTTCTTCGTACTGCTCGGATTGGTTGTTGGGGCTTTCACAGGCTCGCTGACGCTCAATAGAAATGTGTGGCTGTCCGTGGTTCTGCCGTCCGTTCTGGCGTCGGCGGCTACGCTTGTGATGTACATAGGCGAAACGATACTCCTGAGCGGGAATCTATATAGATTCGGCACGGGATTCCTTATGGAGCCCCTGCCTGCCATAGTCCTCGCGCCTATTGATATTCTGATAGTCCTTGCGGCGGGAGGCATTACGGCGGGAATATTCACCCTCCTCAACCGAAAAAGCAGGACGCTCGAATGATTTCCACGGCAGAAAAGCATCTACAAATATATTTACAAAAGGTCTTTTAAAGTGCTTGAAAAAGCCGGGGAAGGGGTAGTATAATGCTCTCTGTTGTTTATGCAAGCCGCTTGAGCTTATGCGCTTGCAAATAAAGAAACAGAAAGGCACAAAAATGGAATCCAAAAGGGGAATGATTATTAAAATCCTTATTGGCGTTATACTTATCCTTGCAGCCGCGTTTGCTGTAACTTTGGTCTGCACATTGCCCGTATATCCGCAACCCAAGAAGGATGTCGGCACGCTTGCCGATATTCAAAACGCTTTCAAAGATAATCAACAGATGGTGATACCCGATGCTTTGCCGGAGATGAAACTGGATGATAATGCTCGGTTTGAGCTTTTGTTGAATGGCAATAGCAGGACGGCAAAGCCCATTGGCTACAATATCAGAGGCTATAAATTTGAGGATGCGAACGCGGGTTACAAGTGTAATTGTGTTCTTAATTGCATGGCATGGGATGAAAAAACATGGGACGGTTTTGTAGGAGTAGACGTTTCCGACCCGAAGCCGATGAAAGATGGTCGCGGCAGCATGACATGTGTTGTTAAGGTGAGCGGCTATCAGTATGATTTGATGTGTGAATACACAACAGACGGGGAGCTGAGTGAGGAAGAAATCGAAGCAATCTGCGACGCGATAAGCGAAAAACTCAATGATGCGGGACAGAGCATAGCGGCTGCGGCAAAAGGGGAATAACAGGTTTGCAAAGCCCTATCGGAGGCTCCTAAAAAGTGCTTGTTTTGCGGACGGTTTTCAGCTTAAAATATATTGGCAAAAGCTTAAAAAAACGCTTGCAAAACGGTATGTACTTGGTTTATAATACATATTGCGGATTCATGTGGGATGCTTGAAATTTTCATCCCCCCGCAAATAAGCGGCAGGAGGGCGGCTACTCGCTCTGCGCCGAAAAATATAGGAGATTTTGAAATGAAGAAGGATATCCATCCCGCATATGGTGAGAGCATCGTCCGCTGCGCTTGCGGCGAAACCTTCAAGTCCGGCTCAGTCAAGGGCGAGCTCAAGGTTGAAATCTGCTCCAAGTGCCATCCCTTCTACACCGGCCGTCAGAAGCTTGTTGACACAGGCGGACGTGTAGACAAGTTCAAGAAGCGCTACGGCATCAAGTAAGTGAAAGACGCAGAATGACCTCGAATTATCGGGGTCGTTTTGTCATTAATGACTTTTTCCCGCGGCTTTAAATGGGGACGGATAATAGAACGACGAATAAAGCGGAGGACATATGGAATACGGATTTGACGCCAAAAAGGTTACGGCGGATATAATAGAGTGGATACGCGGCTGGTTCCGCGAGAACGGCGAAGGATGCAGCGCGGTAATAGGCATTTCCGGGGGCAAGGATTCCTCGGTAACGGCAGCCCTGTGCGCGGCGGCACTCGGCAGGGAGCGCGTCGTGGGCGTTATGATGCCAAACGGCGTGCAGCCCGACATAGACTATTCAAAAAAGCTGATAGAGCATCTGGGAATACGATCGGTAACGGTCAATATAAAGGAGGCATATGACGCTCTAAGCCGTGAAACGGAGCGTGCTATAGGCGGCAAGCTTTCCCGTCAGACGGTAATAAACATGGCTCCGCGCATACGCATGACCGCGCTCTATGCCGTTTCCCAGAGCGTGAACGGCAGGGTAGCCAACACCTGCAATCTCTCCGAGGATTGGGTCGGCTACTCCACAAGATGGGGCGATTCGGTGGGCGATTTTTCACCGCTTTCCAAGCTGACTGTGGCGGAGGTGCTTCAGGTCGGGCGTGAGCTGGGGCTTCCCGACTTCATAGTGGATAAGGCTCCGTCGGATGGACTTACGGGGCTGACGGACGAGGATAATCTGGGCTTCACATACGCGACGCTCGACCGCTACATAAGGACGGGAGTTTGTGAGCCAGAGGATAAGAAGGAACTGATAGACAGGAAGCACAGGGCAAATCTGTTCAAGCTCTCGATGATGCCCGCCTTCCCGTATGAACAGGAGGAATGAGAATGCTGTATTTATTAAGGCACGGACAGACTTCGTACAATGTTGAGCATCGTTTGCAGGGGCAGATAGATATCCCCCTCTCCGATGTGGGCAGACAGCAGGCGGAAAAGCTGGGCGAATGGTTCAGCCATAAGGGGCCCAAGCTCGACAGGATATATTGCAGCAAGCTCGAAAGAGCGGGGGAGACCGCGAGGATAATCGGCGGATACCTCGGCATGACGCCCATAACCGTATTCGGAATCGAGGAGATATTCTTCGGTTGCTTCCAGGGGCATACATTCGAGGAGTGCGCAAGGCTGTATCCCGAACAGTACGCGGAGTTTTTGCTGCGCGGCACGAATACCCATGGCGGCGAAACCGGAAATCAGGTCTTTGAAAGGGCAAGAGCGGCTTTGCTGAAGCTCCGCGAGGCGGAGAGCGGAAGCGCGCTCGTCGTCTGCCATGGAGCCGTCATCGGCTACCTCAGAGCCGCCCTGATGGGCAAAAGGTTCGAGGATGCCGGCGAGCTGATACCCGATAACGGACAGATAGTGTCGTTCAGCGAAGCCAATATGCGTAAGCTCAAGGAATACAAAGCATAGTTTTAATAAGACAATATGACTGAAATGAGGGGTGTGGAGCAGCCATGCCCTCTTTTTTTGACATTTATAGACAATATCCAATATATTTGTGCTAAAAGCATTGACAGCATCGGAATATGTTATATAATATTCACAAGCTGCGGGTTAGCGGCGTTAAGAAACATTATACTGTGTTTGAAAAAACAAAAGAAAGGTATGAAAAATGTTGGATTATAAGCTTTCCCATTATAACTTTGTGTTCCCATATCATGAGAATGATGCCGGTGAAAAACAGATGGTGCTTTACAATACCAAGACCGGCTCTATGGCTCTCATAGAAGACGCCAAGTATAAAATGTATTGCGATTTTGAATCCGATGGGAAACCCATAGAGGATGAGGAGCTTCTTTCCAATCTGCGCTTGGGCGGATATGTTGTGGACAGCGACTTTGATGAGCTTGCCTCATTGCGCTATTGTATGTTGTCATCTCGTTTTTCCGATGCTGATTTGGTTTTGACCATTGCTCCAACATCCGACTGTAATTTTCGTTGCGTCTATTGCTATGAGAAAGACAGTATAAAGCCTGTTGTTATGAACGATGAGGTTAAGGACGCAATAGTTGATTTTGCTAAGAACAGGATTCAGTTTAAAAGAAGCTTAGACGTAACATGGTATGGCGGAGAGCCGTTGCTTGCTATGGACATTGTTGAGGAGCTCAGTCGTAAACTTATGGAGTTATGTGAGGAGAATAATGTTGAATACATTGCAAGCATTGTGACGAACGGCTTTTTGCTCACTCCTAAAATAATGGATAAGCTCAATGAACTCAGGATTCTTAGTATACAGATCACTTTGGACGGTGCTGCAGAGGATCACGATAAGCGCCGTTGCTTGAAAGGCGGTCTTCCAACTTTTGATAGGATAATTGATAACCTCGTTGCAGTAAAGGATAAAATACAGTATCCTGTTCAGATTAGAATAAATGCCGACAGACATAACATTGATCGTGTTGATAATGTTATAAGTATTTTGAAGGAAAAAGGACTTGAAGATGTTACGGCTCCGTATCTTGCCATGGTCGAGAATGCGAACGGAACCTATAACGACAACTCGTGTTTACATACCAATGAGTTTTCAAAACACGAATTTGATTTTATAACAAGAAACGGTTTTGATATAACATGCTGGATTCCAAATCAGATAGGAAGCTATTGTGGTGCTGATACCGAAAATTGTTTTGTAATAGGGGCGGATGGATTGATTTACAGATGCTGGAATGAAATAGGAATAAAGGGTAGAAGTATTGGACAAATAACAGACGATTTACGATTGGATAAACGTACATTTGATTATATGCTGTATGATCCAACCGAGGATGAGCAATGCAGGGATTGCAAATTTCTTCCCGTCTGCATGGGTGGATGTCCATATCTCAGACAACAAAATCCTGATATACGTTGTACTGCGATGAAACATGGCTTGGCAGCATTTATGGACATCATACCTGCTATATTGGAAAAACAAGTTGATGAAAAGAAGAGTACATTAAGCTATTAGGACATAGATGGCGTTTTGCATTCATTTGCAAGATTTAACGAATGAGTTTTCATTACGATGTGAAAGCATGTGGTTCTGCTTTATATAACGGCATATTTTATTCGAAAGGAGGATAATATGAAATTTCTGATTTTAAAAAGAAAAAATGGTACTAATAAACCTGTATCTATATGTGCTGCGAAAATGAAAGGAGGGGAAGATAGGCCGTGTAGGATAGATAGATATCCTCGTTTTGCACGTCCGTGTTAATCTGAAAATAGCAAGTATTAATTATAAAACATATTTACAAAACAAACGCTTTTTATAGCTTTTCAGGAAGGAAAATATTATGAAATTTTTGATTTTAAAAACAAAGAAAGATGTTAACAAGGCTTCAACCTCATGTACCGCAAAGATGAAAGGTAGAGGCTTTAGACCATGTGCTTTGGATAGGTATGAAAAAATTCATCCTATACAAGCTTGTTAATCAATTTAAGAATGAACTTTATAAGCAAATGAAAACAGATATGCTGTTCTACTGAGCTGAACCGTGCTGTTAGCAGCTAAGACTAATGTTTAACTAAGGCTGTGCCTGAGCTATGGCTCAGGCACGGCTTTAATTATAATCGAAGGGTAAGAATGAAAAGTATTTTTAAACTATGCGCGCCCTATTTGCGAAGACACAGCGGGCGAATAGCCATTCTGATAGGGCTGTACATACTTGCGAATGTCACAACGGTGATAGCTCCCTACATTTCGGGCAGCTTCATCGACGAGCTGACGCAGACAAAGGATGCCGGATTCATAAAGATATATGTATTGGCTTTGGTACTCATAGCGGCATTCGAGTTCGTATTGGGCTATGTCTGCGAAAGGCTTTATATAAGGGTACAGGTGGGCGGCGGCTATGAGCTGAATGCCGACGCCATACACCATGTGCAGAATATCACATTCAGATTCATGCAGGGCAAGAACACGGCTTTTCTGAATCAGCAGATAAACAACGACTCCAACATGCTGATTATATTCTGCATAACCGTGCTTCAAAACATAATCTCCAATGTCATAACATTGGTATTGCCCCTTGTGCTTCTCTACATGTTCGAGCCTTGGCTCGCGGTGGCGATGATCGTTATAGACCTCGCCTATTTCGGGCTTTATAACGTGTTTAAGGAACCCGTATACAAGGCGGATTATGAGTTCATGGAGGAGCAGGCGGAGTATTTTTCAAAGCTTGACGCTCAGCTTAACAATGTAAATTTCATCAAGGCGCAGGGCATTTCCGACGGATATATCAAGAGGCTTGACAGGAGCGTTAAGACGCTTTTGAGCAAGTGTCTCAAAAGTCAAAAGGCGGAATACGGTTTCAGCGGCTCGGATGTTGTTATAAGAACGGCGGCAAATGTTGTCGTGTTTGTGCTTGGCGGCATGGCTGTTATAGCCGACAAGATGACCATAGGCGAGTTGACAATGGTTATGAGCTATTTCGGAATGTCACTCGGAGCCACGCAGTACTTTTTCTCACTCGGAAAGAGCATCCAGAGCAACAAGGTATCCTGCGATCGACTCGAAAAAATATTTGAGATACCTGAGCAGACCAACGGCAGCATCACACTCTCCGATATTGAGAGCATTGAATGCAATGGCGTTTCGTTCGGGTATGATGATGAACCCATATTTGAGAACCGCAGCGTTACGCTTGAAAAGGGAAAACTGTATGCCTTTGTCGGTGAAAACGGCGCGGGCAAAAGCACGTATATAAACCTTCTTCTCGGAATGTTCATCGACGAGTACAGCGGCAAGGTATTGTATAACGGCATACCTATGGAGAGTATTGACATGCGGCGGCTTAGAAGGGAATTGGTCGGCATATCCGAACAGGAGCCCATGCTGATAGAGGAAACATTGAGATTCAATCTCACCCTTGACGAGAGCAGGGAGCCGGATGAAAAGGAGTTCAGACGCCTTGCTCATATGCTTGATTTGGACGATTTTTTAAGCTTTCTCCCCGATGGTATTGATACCGTTATAAATGAGGGCTCAACCAACCTTTCAGGGGGTGAAAAGCAGAAGCTTTCAATAATCAGAGCGCTTTTGAAAAAGCCCAAGCTCGGATGGAGGGCAGAGCTGCGCAAAAAATCGCATAACGAGCAAAATTCAATAAAAACGCGGCTCGTCCCTTGGGTTTTCCTTTGGACGAGCCGCATACTTAAAAGGTTAGCAAATTAATTATTTCCGCCGCCGAACCAGTTGTTCCAGACGTTGGCGAAGAAGTCGCCGACTATCTGAATGAAGTCGCCTATGGACTGTATAATGCCCTGCACGACCTCACCGAAGGACTGCGCTTTCTGAGCGGCGTTTGCCATATTGACAAGACGCTGCTGTATCTCCTCGGCGGAGAGTCCCTCAAACATACGGGCAAGGGTGAATATCTGGTTTGCCTGATCGTCGGTGAGGGTCACGCCGTACTCAGCGGCGATGCTGTGAATCTTCGCCATGACGTCGGCGTCGTTCATGGTGCGAGTTTCATCGAGAATCTTCTTGACGTCGTTTATTATCGCAAGGGCGTCCTTGGAGCCGACATACTCGGCAAGCTTGCCTGTTGCGATAAGCTCCTCGATACCGAGGTCTTTGGCATAGGAGTCGAGAGCGCGTCCCGTCATGTCCTCATATGCCTTGTAAATGCCGGTAAGAGCGGCGGTTCCGCTGATGTTGCGGGGTGCCCAGATGCTTATATCGGCGTCGGTTATGCCGGCGGATATGAGGGCATTCTCATACATGTCGGATGTTACATAGTTGATATTGTGGGTCTTGATGGAAAGCCCCGTACCCTTTGCCTTGGCTACAATGTAGATGCTGGAAAGCGCGACATGACCGAGCTTTTCATCGGGAAGCTTGCCCTCGAAGTACTGACGCTCGTCCCTGTTCGTGACGGTTATGAGGGGAGTTTCCTCGGATATGCCGAAGAACTGTATCGCCTCAGCCTTCTGCTCGTCGGTCAGATCGGCTCCGAGAACCAGACGGCGTTCGCCCTCCTCCATGGCAAATGCGGGAACCGCCGCCATGAGTGCGAAGATCAATGTCAAAACAATCGCTGTAATCCTTTTCATGATACTACCATGCCCCTCGTTTGAAGGGCTTCCTTTCCTTTTAGTTTGGTCAAGCATATTATAACATACTCGCAGAAGGAAGAAAACACTGCTTCTTCATTAACTGCACTTATAAGACGTTTAACGACACGCTGAGGTTCCATATATTTTTTTGATTTGAAACAATTTCCTCAAAATCGTCGGGAACGGGAGCCGTAAGCTTGATATATGCTCCTGTCAACGGGTGCTTGAAACTCAGTTTTGCCGAGTGGAGCGCGGGATGATCTATGAATGGAACCTCCTGCCCATAGAGCCAGTCTCCGACTATGGGATGCCCTGTTGACGCCATGTGAACCCTTAACTGGTGCATTCTGCCGGTATGAGGTATGAGCCTTACGACGGACATATCGCCAAGCTCAGCAACAACCTCATACTCGGTCTTGCAGGCAAGTCCGTCATTGCGAACCTCCATGCGGTAATTCTCACCTATGGGATGCGCGAGCGGTAAGGTTATGAAGCCATGCCCGTCCGTCGGGGTCTCCCAAACTATGGCGAGGTACTCCTTTTGAAAATCATCCGTATGGAGTATCCTTATCATGCGCTCGTGCATGTAGCCGCATTTGGCTACCGTCATAAGCCCGCTCGTTCCCCTGTCAAGGCGGCTCACGGTATGCACAAATTCATCGTCCGACAGATAGTGCGTTAAGGCGTTCTCTACTGAGCCGCCAATCCCCGCCCTTTCGGGATGCACCGTCATGCCCGCAGGCTTGTTGACGACTATCAGCCACTCATCCTCAAAAACTATGTCAAGCGGATATTCGATCGGCTCAAGCCGCTTGGTTGAAGGAGGGTCGGATATCAATGCCGAAACGGTATCTCCGGGAGCGCAGCGCGTTGTCGTGTAGCACTTATGTCCGTTGAGACATATGCCGTCGTCACGCCGTTTCAGCCGCGATATGTGCGAGTGCGACATGGCGAACTGCTCAAGCAATACCTGCCTGACAGGGCATCCTGAGAGGCTTTCGGGAATAGTGTATGTAAGCGGGTTCATAGCTTGTATTCGTCGCCGTAGGTGGTAAAGACCGGAGGTGAGGATGGCTCGGAAGCGTCATTAAGACTTTCAAGGTATCCTGCGACGCTCGCATCATCCTCGTACTCAAGGTCATGCTGACCGGCATTTATCTCAAGATGATGACGGAACTCGTGCATGATAACGCGCCGTATGACGTCCTCTGCGGCCTTTCCGCGCAGTCTGCCGTGAACGCGCACGAATGAGCCGTAATAGAGGGTTATGTATTTCCCCGTCTGGCTCCCATGGCTGTACTCGCCGAGTATGAACAGAGGTCTTTCGGGACGGCTCTTTGAGTGGAGCTTTTCCCTCTCCGTTATGACAATGCCGCCGTTAAGTCCTTTGAAAAAGTCTTCGGGAATCGTGGAGACTATCCCTTCGACTATCGCTTGATACTCGTTGAGCGATAATCCGCGGCGGCGAGGGGACTTGACGTATTTTGAGAGGAGTATCCCAACCGTTTCCTCAAGCTCATCGCACTCCCTGAAGGCGCATCCGAGCTTTATACCGGGACGGTTTGCACCGTGAAAGTCGCTTCCGCAGGTGATGTGAAGCCCATATTCGCGCGCAAGCGAGCTGAAGTATTCAATGCTTGCTCTGTCTGTGCCGCCGTAATATGCCTCGACGCCCCAAAGCCCGTATTGCTTCAGCTCGGCTATTAGAGCGCGGTGATCGCATTTCATCTTCATGGGATGCGCTATTACTGGCAAGCCGCCTGCCGAAAGGATCGTTTCGATAACGTCGCGCCTTGACGGATACTCATATCCGACAAAAAACGGGCAGCCCCTTCCTATGAAACGCTTGAAGGCGTCGGCGACGCTGTCACAGAAGCCTGCTTCGAGCATTGCCGCAGCTATATTAGCGCGGGTAACAACCCCTGCTGTGGGCTTTAAGAACGGAGTGACATCCATGCCGCTGTCTGACAGGAGCTTTAAAGTCTTTTCATTCCTTTCGGCGCGTCTGGCAGCCTGAATCGCCACCATATCGCGCAGATTATGAGCATCGGTATCAATGCCGAGACCGAGGATATGAAGCCTTTCATCATGCTCGGCGGCAAGCTCGATGCCGCACAAAAACGGAAGTCCGAGCTTTTCCGCATGAGTACTGGCGGCGGGAATGCCCGCCACGGTGTCATGATCGGTCAGCGCAAGCAGTCTAATACCAAGGGCTTTTGCCGTTTCAACTAATTTATCGGGCGGCAAAGTGCCGTCCGATAAATTGGAATGTGTATGCAGATCAAACATTTTGATTCTCAGGGGCGGCTTCTTCAGCCTGCTCGGTTTTGTCGTCGGTGTTCTTTTTATCCTTCCAGTCGGCTTCTCCATTCAGCAGCCTTTCGAACTCGCTGCCGGATAAATGCTCGTTCTCTATAAGAGCGTTGATTATTACCGTCATGGCGTCGGCGTTCTTTTCGATTATGGCTTTGGCACGCTCACACGCCTCGTCCATTATACGGCGAACCTCACGGTCAATGTCGGCGGCGACCGCCTCGGAATAGTTGGGCTGATGTCCCCATTCGCGGCCTATGAATACCTCGGTATCGCCTGCAAGGAATACCGGGCCGACATTCTCGCTCATGCCGAATTCTGTCACCATGCGCTTTGCTATCTCAGTTGCGCGCTTGAGGTCGTTCTGCGCTCCGACACTTATATCGTCAAGCCTTACAGCCTCAGCCATGCGGCCGCCCATTGCCATTGCGATCATGTCAAGCAGTTTGCCGCGTGTAACGCCGGTGTTCTCCTCATCGGGAATGAAATTGGTATAACCAGCCGCTCTGCCGCGCTGAATTATCGAAAGCTCGTCTATGGGATCGCTGTTGGGCAGCATACGACCGACTATTGCATGGCCAACCTCGTGGGTTGCAGTCACAAAGCGATCCTTTTCGCTGACCAAACGGCTCTTCTTTTCGGGGCCCCATGTAACGCGCTTCATAGCTTCGATAACAAGATTTGTATCTATTGTTTTAAGCTTGCGCCTTGTTGCAAGTATGGCAGCCTCGTTAAGAACATTTTCAAGGTCGGCGCCCGTAAAACCGGGGGTGAGCTTGGCTATCTTGTTCAGATCGACGTCTTTGGCAATGGGCTTGGAGGAGGCATAGAGCTTGAGTATTGCCTCGCGCCCCTTAACGTCAGGATAATCGACGGTTATCTGCCTGTCAAATCTGCCGGGCCTTAACAGCGCGGGATCGAGGACATCGGGTCTGTTGGTAGCCGCAATGACTATAACGCCCTGATTGCCTTCAAAGCCGTCCATTTCAACGAGGAGCTGATTGAGCGTCTGTTCCTTCTCATCGTGTCCGCCGCCAAGTCCCGCGCCGCGCTGACGACCAACAGCGTCGATCTCGTCGATGAATACGAGAGCCGGAGCCATGCGCTTGGCGGTATTGAACAGATCACGGACGCGGCTCGCGCCGACGCCAACGAACATCTCAACGAAATCGGAGCCGCTTATAGAGAGGAAGGGGACGTTGGCTTCTCCGGCGACAGCCTTGGCAAGCAGCGTCTTACCCGTGCCGGGAGGGCCTACGAGCAGAACTCCCTTGGGTATCCGCGCACCCATTTTCGAGAAGGCCGAGGGATCCTTGAGAAAATCAACCAGCTCAAGCATCTGCTCCTTTTCCTCTTCGCAGCCCTGAACATCCGCGAATGTCTTTTTGTTTTTGCCGTCGGAGAGCTTGGCACGGCTCTTGCCGAAGTTCATCGCCTGTCTGTTATCCCTGCCGGATGCCTTGACAATTATCAGCATACTGCCAATGAGTATCAAGCCCATAATAAGGTAGGGGAATATGAGCCAGAACCATGATGTGCGCTCCACCGAAATGGTGTAGAAGAAGCCGTAATCATTCGTTGTGATCTTGTCGCTGTCCAGACCTGTCACGAATGATATCAGATGCGTCATCTCGGTCTGGAAACTGTCCGCGCTGGATACCGTGACATGGCAATCATACAGCCTGCCGTTTTTAAAGCTTTCAAGCCTTGTCTGAAGCTCGCGTGGGGTAAGCTCCGTCTTAAATACCTCCTTATAATATGCAGGGGTATAAAGCCCGTAAAGCTCGGTGCCGCTTATCATGACAGCTTCAATGCGCTTGTTGGCTGAAACACTGTTGTTTGATACATCCATGCCGCCCTTTAATGTTTCATAGAACTCACCATAGCTGTATTCGGTGGGCTTTACACGCTGAGTGTTCTGATTGCTGATTATCAGAACGGCCAGCAGTATGAACATTACAGCGTAAATTATTAGTGTACTGTATTTTTTCAAGCTTTTTATCCTTCCTGTACCCTTCGACATTTATGACTGCTTTCAAACAGCAGTCCACTATATTATGATACCCTATTATATTACCATAAATCAAGCCATTGTTCAAACCTTAATTGTAAATTCTTTGTAAAGTTAAAAATATATAAGTAAAATCGCCCGAATAACTGTTGACAAATGGAGTAAACTGTATTAGAATAAGTAACGCTGTTTGACACAGTAACATCGCGGGGTGGAGCAGCAGGTAGCTCGTCGGGCTCATAATCCGAAGGTCGTTGGTTCGAATCCTTCCCCCGCAACCATTTGGCGGCATAGCTCAGCTGGCTAGAGCATTCGGTTCATACCCGGAGTGTCATCTGTTCGAATCAGATTGCCGCTACCAATAAAAACGCAGGTTTTAGTGCCTGCGTTTTTTGTTTATGTCGAAAAAAGATGGAGCGTCATCTAATATAGTTTAGCAAAGCGCGCGCAAGCTATTGAAATATATGGAAAAATATAGTATGCTATACAGGTGTGATGTGGACGTAATCACATCTATCAAAAGCAGATAAGGAGAAGGCAAAAAAGACATGATGGAACTTTATGAAAACGGTGTATATCTTGTAAACGGCAAGCCCCAGAAGGAGCCGGTATCCGGTATCACACCTGAGCAGGGACGCGAAAACACGATTGCTTATCAGATTTTGAGAGCGCACAACGCATCCGATGATGCTAAGAAAATGAAGATACATTTCGACTGCCTTATGTCGCATGACATAACATATGTCGGTATCATACAGACAGCAAGGGCATCCGGATTGAAGGAGTTCCCGATTCCCTACGCCATGACAAACTGCCACAACAGCCTTTGCGCTGTTGGCGGAACCATCAATGAGGATGACCATGTTTTCGGTCTTTCCGCGGCAAAGAAGTACGGCGGAATCTATGTTCCCGTCAACCAGAGCGTAATTCACAGCTATGCGCGTGAAGCTATGGCAAACTGCGGCAACATGATACTCGGCTCCGACTCACATACACGTTACGGTGCGCTTGGCACAATGGGCGTTGGCGAAGGCGGCCCTGAGCTTGTTAAGCAGCTTCTCAAGAACACATGGGACATCAACTCTCCCGAAGTTGTTCTGGTATATGTCACAGGCAAGCCCAAGAAGGGCATCGGCCCGCATGACGTCGCTCTTGCTCTTGTTAAGGCGACATTCGCAAACGGCTTTGTCAAGAACAAGGTCATGGAGTTCGTCGGCCCCGGCATCGAGAGCCTGCCCTACGATTTCCGTAACGGCATCGACGTTATGACCACCGAAACAACATGTCTTTCCTCCATCTGGGAAACCGACGCCGAGATCGAGAAGTATTATCGCATCCACGGTCGTCCCGAAGGATACAAGAGGCTCTATCCGAAGGATGTTGCTTACTATGACAGCATGATAGAGCTTGATCTCTCCAAAATCGAGAGCATGATCGCGCTGCCCTTCCATCCCTCGAATGCCTACACCATACATGAGTTCCTTGCAAATCCCGTTGAGATACTCAAGAGCGTTGAGGCTGAGGCTGAGAAGAAGTTCGGCTCCAAGGTACATCTCAAGCTCACCGATAAGGTCGTTGACGGCAAGGTCTATGCGGATCAGGGTGTTATAGCGGGATGCTCCGGCGGAACATTCGATAACTGCGTTGCCGCCGCTCAGATAATGGATGGTCACGATGTTGGCGACGGTTACTTCGGATTCTCCGTATATCCCACAAGCGTACCCACATCCCTTGAGCTTACACGCATCGGCATGACCGAAAAGCTCCTGGAGAGCGGAACCATAATCAAGCAGAGCTTCTGCGGCCCGTGCTTCGGCGCAGGCGACGTACCCGCGAACAACGGTCTGTCCCTCCGTCACACCACAAGGAACTTCCCCAACCGTGAAGGCTCCAAGCCCGGTGAAGGTCAGATTTCGACAGTCGCTCTTATGGACTCCCGTTCCATAGCGGCTACCGCAAGGAACCACGGCGCGATAACCGCCGCTACCGATATTGATTTCGACGATACCCACTACGAGTATCATTTCGATAAGACCGTCTATGACAGGCGTGTTTATAACGGCTTCGGCAAGGCTGATCCCTCCGTTGAGCTCAAGCTCGGCCCCAACATCACCGATTGGCCCGCAATGTATGAGCTGACCGACAACGTTCTGTTGGAGCTGGATGCGGTCATCCGCGATCCCGTCACCACAACCGACGAGCTGATTCCCTCCGGTGAAACCAGCTCCTATCGTTCCAACCCCCTGCGTCTTGCCGAGTTCGCGCTTTCACGCCGCGTTCCCGAATACGTCGGACGCAGCAAGCAGGTCATGGCTATGGACTTCGAGCGTCGTGACGGCAAGAAGCCCGAACGCATAATGAACGCCCTTGAGAAGGTCGGCAATGCCGAGGAGCTTATCAAGAATACAGGCTTCGGCTCCTGCGTATTCGCCAACAAGCCCGGCGACGGCTCCGCTCGTGAGCAGGCGGCATCCTGCCAGCGTGTGCTTGGCGGCTTTGCCAATATCTGCTATGAGTACGCTACAAAGCGTTATCGCTCCAACTGCATCAACTGGGGTATACTGCCCTTCACACTTCCCGAAGGCGCCGAGTTCCCCTATGAGTGCGGAGATTTCGTATTCGTCGAGGGTATCCGCAAGGCTGTTGAGAACGGCGTTGAAACGATTCCCGCCAAGGTCATTACCAAGGACGGCGTTAAGGACATCACCCTCAATATCAAGGGTCTGACACCCGATGAGAAGGAGATACTCCTTGAGGGCAACCTGATGAATTACTATAAGGCGCATATGAAGGACTAATGTCCTTGTAAGCAAACAAGCGTGGGGCGGCTCGCTCCACGCTTGTTCTGTGTTGTTACGTTTACATTATTCAAATAGGAGATCGGCTTCGAGGTAATTGTTGAACTGTACGTTGTTCAATGAAACGTTTAAGAAATCTCCAAAGCATAAGCTCAGTCCATTTTCAAGCCTTAGATAGAGGAAGAAACTCACATTATCAAGCGCGGGATATGTGCTGTCAAAGTGTGGAGTAAGAGTATAGATGTCATCTCCTTCATAGGTCAGCTCAACGGGAATTGTCTCGATTATGGAAGATTCCTCATTGACCATTCTAAAGACATTTATCTCTGCTGAGAAATCAGGCAGTTCAACACCTTCTGTGGAAATCTCTAAGGTTGGATACTCAGAGAATGTAAACGTGCTTTTTTCAAGCTCCTTTTCCGAATCATTAAAATTGATCGTTGGTTCACGGAAGTCCTTAAAGCTTAAAACAGGCAGTTGTTTTACAAGCCAAACAGTAAAGGTATCCGTACTCATTACACCGTTTTGAGTGACTGTTATTAAGGCATCACAACCTTCATTAAGACATTCAACAAGCTCAGGTTTTTCAAGTGAAAGCTCAATGTCGCAGGAGTATATGCCGCCATGGTTTTTAAGCTCATATATTGAGCCTTCTAAATTCACGGCGATTTTGGCATCCAACGAGACCGACGTGGGTATGGCTTCTATCCTGAGATTGCCTGAACCGCTTTTCAAATCTAAATCGGAATCATAGACTATTGACGAAAAATTCTTATATTCGGGTTCGGAATTGAGATTGTCAAGCTGATTGCTGATGCCTGCAAGGTTGTAATTGAGATTGTTTTGCAATGCTGCTATGCTGTCGGTAATGCTGCCCATTTTAATTATCAGCCAGATTATCAGTCCGGCTATAACGAAGACTCCGAACACAGCGAAGAAGCCTGCCGGAGAAGGCATGGAATTGCCCATATTCTCGTTATTGACCGCCCGTTTAAGCCGTGATTTATAGGATGCAATGTACACAACGGCTACGGTGATTATGGCGATCAGTACGATTATAATACCCCATGTTGATATAACTGTAGATGACATAATAACCTCCTGTCAGATTTTAAAATATTCTTTGAATTTCAAATAGTAGCTTCGGGTGACGTCCACCCTCCGGGAATTACACATCTCAAGAACGAATCTCATTGACAATGACGGCAGTATCCTCTTTATCTTGTTCCTCTGAATGATAACGGAGTTGCTGATGCGAAGGAAACGCGCCGGGTCGAGAGTCAGCTCAAGCTGATAAAGCCTTAACTGCGATGTGTATTCGCCGTCGGCTGTGACGACGGAAACCGTGTGTCCGAATGTTTCTATGAGGACTATGTCGTCCACACTTATGAGTGCACGTTCGCCGCGCCCGTCCTTCACGGTCAAGTGCTGAGGATACCTGTTCTGTTCTATAAGCACAAATTCGGACGAATCGTCTATCTCTATGCCGTGCTTTGTGAGAAAGTCGGCGACAATATCGTGGTTCTCATCGCTCAGGACAAGCTTTATCTTCATCCGATCACCTCCTTGCGCTATATGATAGCATAAAAAAAGCGGTATGCAACAGTTCGGGCACAGCTTGCGTTAAACTCTGCATAAACAGCATTAATAAAAAGCGCGAAGTTTAATTCCGCGCCCAAAGCTGTTGCTTTATTGCATTTAATCAAGCTCGAACATGCTTGATGGTATGTGACAGTAGCCCGTCGGATTCTTCTCAAGGTACTTCTGATGGTATTCCTCCGCGCTGAAGAAGTTCTCAAGCGGGAGCAGCTCGACGGCAAGAGGCTGAGAATACTTTTTCTGTTCCTCGTCAAAGACCGCTCTTATTGCGGGAAGGAGGGAATCGTCATCGTAGTAGACGCCCGTGCGATACTGTATGCCCGTGTCGCCGCCCTGCCTGTTGATGGATATGGGGTCTATCACCATGAAATAGTATTCAAGAAGTTTCCGGGCTGAAATCAAGGCGTCGTCGAATACGACCTTAACGGTTTCCGCATGACCGGAGGATGCGCATACATCCTTGTATGTGGGGTTTTCGGTTGGCCCGTTGGCATATCCGACCTCGGTATTTATTATGCCGTCAAACTGGTCGAAGAAACGCTGCGTACCCCAAAAACAGCCGCCTGCGAGATAGAGTGTCCTGATGCTCATTTTATCACCTCAAAAGAGAATATTGTGTTAATTAGATTATACATTATGGCAAGCCCGCAAACAATCCCCAAATGTATGTTTGCACAAAAAGTTTATATATGCCGTCACAACGGCTATTGCCAAACGGGATATACTCTGGTATAATCAAATAAAAAAGGAGGTAAGCCATATGAGTTTGCTTTCAAGTATAATCAATAAGGTCAAGAATGAGGTCGCGGGCAAGGTTGCCGAAGCCGTTGTCGGCGAGATACTTGGCGATAAGCCGCAGACGGGCAGCCAGAGCACAGCGAACGCTCCGAGTGTCGAACACACGTCCGCACCGTCGGAGCCTGATGAGGGCTGCGGATACTATGACAGGATACCTGCCGAGGAATGCCAGTACAATTACAACGGGAACTATGTCGATTATTTTAGGATGATATTCCGTGAGGATTTTGCGGGGTATGAGGCCAAGTATTCCGAGCTTGACATAGGACGCAGATCGTATTTCACGCTTGAGCGAAACGGAAGGATAGAGCTTGTTGTCGAGCTTATGACCGAAAAGAGCGAGGCGAATAAGCTCCGCAATGATTGCAAGGAAACGGGTACTCCGTATCTGCGCTTCTATTTCGATCATTTCGGTTGGTGGAACACAAGGACATATGTCAGGGAACGTGTTCGCGGCGCGCTTGGCATCAGCTCCATGTAAGGGCAAACGACGGGGGCGGAACGCCATGCGCCTGCGGGGGGCAAGGCACGGACTTTTGACGCTTTAAAGCGGCGGCTTTGCAGGCAGCGTGTCCGTGTACGGCCCGGTACATTCAGGAACTTCCTGAATTTAATTTCTTTCGCCCCTGTTTGTTGACGATCCGTGTCCGAAGGCACAGCTTTCGGATATGGGTCGGTTTTTATTATAATATCCCGATTGAAAGGCGTTTTATGAGCATTTTGGACGAGCTGTCGGATGTAAGCGTGTGGGAACGGTTTTATGAGTATAAGTCGGGGCTTGTCTGTCCCGACAGACTGAAAAGGGAGCTGCGTCGGTTCATAGACAGCAGGGGATACATTCCCGTATGCGAGAGCATTGCGTTAGGCTGCGATTTCCCTCTGCCGCAAAAGTCGATTATAAGCAAGCAATCCACGCAGAAAAAGCGTGTTGTGTACACATACCCGGATGCCCATAACCGGGTCCTGAAGCTGCTTACATACATTATGCTGAGAAGAAATGACGGGTTGTTTGCCGATAACCTGTTTTCGTTCCGTCCGGGAAGAACGGCAAAGGACGCCATAATGTCGCTCCTGCGCGTCAGAGGGGTGGGGGAGATGTACTCCTATAAGGCGGATATAAGCAATTATTTCAACTCGATAGATATTGAAAGGCTTCTGCCGCTTTTAAAGAACGCGATGGGGGATGATGAGGAGCTTTATGCCTTTTTGAAAAGGCTTCTTGAGGAGCCGTATGTGCTTGAAAACGGTGAGCGCATCAAGGAAAGAAAGGGTATTATGGCGGGAACGCCCCTCGCATCGTTCTACGCGAATCTGTTCCTGACGGAGCTTGACAGGCATTTTGAGAAGCTTGGAGTGCCTTATTGCCGCTATTCGGATGATATAATACTCTTTGCGAAAACCCGTGAGGGGGCGCAGGGACACGCTGAAACGGTGCGAAGCTTTTTGAAGGAGAACGGACTTGAGCTGAATCCCGATAAGGAGCGTTTTTCCTCCCCTGATGAGGGCTTTGTATTTTTGGGATTCTCATACAGACACGGAGTTATAGATATTGCTCCGGCGTCGCTGGATAAGCTCAAGCATAAGATGCGCCGCAAGATGCGCGCCCTTGCAAGATGGCGGGACAGGAACGGCATAGAGGGGGAGAGGGCGGCAAAGGCGTTCATAAGGATATTCAACCGCAAGCTTTTCGAGAGCGTGTCGGACAATGAACTGACGTGGACTTACTGGTTCTTTCCCGTCATAAATACGACAAAGAGCTTGAATGCCATTGACCGCTATGCGCAGGATTGCGTGCGCCGCCTTGTCAGCGGCAAAAGCACAAAGGCGCGGTTCAATGTGCGCTATGATTATATGAGATCGCTTGGACTTAAAAGCCTCGTGCATGAGTATTATAAAAATAAAACCGATGATGAATAATAACAGCCCCGTGCAGGAAGCTTCCCGCACGGGGTGTTTAAAGTATGCTTTATCAACGTCTCGGCATCAGCTTATTCCTCAAAGCCGAATCGAACAGATATGAAAAGAACTTATAGATAAGCATATAAACGATGAAGCCAACCTCCAGAGCCGCAACGGGTATGTATACGGGGATGCCGGGAATGAACATCATAACGTCATAGTGGAGTATGAACTGTGTGACGGCAAGTCCTATACAGACCAGGAGGTTGAAATAGAGCATCCTAAGAAGCACCGTGAGAAAGCGGTCGTCGAGCCTTGTGCGAAGGAACAGGCGCAGAGGAGCGTAATTGCCGAAAATCAGTATGTAAAGATATGTGTAGATACCGGGGCAGATCATAAGCGATATTGCCGTCACGGCTGTAAACTTTATTGCCGCGAATATGTAGCCGTGTTCCTCGCGCACGGGTATCCATGTCATTAGAGAAGCGAAGAACAGACATACTGCGGAAAGCGGGATTATTTCCGTAACGCTTGCCGCGAACAGGCACAGCACCGATACGGCAATGCTCATACCGAGCGCCGCTGCCATAAGACTCGTAGGTAGACGTTTCATTTGTGGATTCACCTCATAGGTTGATTTGGTTTATAATGCCGCTTCTCAGCGTGCGCGGCAGCACATATTGCACATCATGTTGGCGCAGAGCATGGTTCCGCAGACCGTACAGCAGTCATAGTCGCTTCCGCGAGATGTCCATGTGCGAGAGGTTGAGGACGCGCCTCTCATGGATGAAAGGGCGGATATGTATTCGGTGTTTGACGGATCCATTTGGCAGGCGCGGGATATGTACTCATATGCGCGGGTGTACTGACCGTTCCTGTAGCAGCACATTCCGTAAAGGAAATTCCACTCGGCATTGTGCAGGGGTATGCTCCCAAGAAGCGACATTGCGGCGGCTATATTCCCGTTGTTGATGAATGTGCGGACACGGGAGAACTCAGAGGCATACTGCCCGGAATATGAGCTTGAACCGGTTCTGCCGCCCGACCCGTATTGACCGTATCCCCCATAGCCGCCGTAATTGCCGTAATTGCCATATTGACCGTAACCGCCGTAACCGCCATAGCCGCCGGATGAACCGTAATTACCGTAACTGCCGGAGGACTGACTTGAACCGGGGCCGTAAGATGAGCCGGATGAGCCGGAAGACTTCTTTGTCAGCATATCATAAGCGGCGTTTATCTGTTTCATCTTATCCTCGGCCTGTTTTTTCAGGTTGGAATCCTGATAGCGGTCGGGATGGTATTTTTTTACGAGCTTCATATAGGCTTCTCGAATCTCCTCCTGAGAAGCCGAGGGCGAAACGCCCAATACCTGATATGGGTTCACTTTATTACTTCCTCCGTTGAGCTTTCCTTATCCTGTTTTCTGCCCTTGTTTATGACCTCTGCGGCGCGATAGCCCAATCCCATGTACATTATGTTGTCAAGCAGGGGCTTGTTGACCTTTATGTCCATTAAATCATAGGCAAGCACCGCAGAATTGATGTACATATCAAGCAAAGCCGCGCATGTTTCACGGGGATTATCAAAATGCGAGAGCGTAAAAATGTTGTATGAACCGCGCTTTTTGTCCTCTACAACGTCGTCCCAGTCATCGATTATATAGACATAACCGCCGAGCTTGCTTCCAAGCTCCTTTATAAGAGGCTTTGACGAGCTGTCAAGACCGGGGTATGCTGCGAGCAGATTCCCAAGTATTCCTCCGAACAGCAGGGGAGCGTCGTCGGGATCACAGTCCTTGGATGTTTCAAGACCGTTGAACATATCAAGTCCTTCTCTGAGTACCTTTGCGACTTCGGGATACTTGCTCTCGGCGCGTTTGATCCCGCGGGCGATAATGGGCAGGGCGGCTTTTCTTACGGGTCTGCCATCCTGAGCGTCGTCAAGGAGCTTGTACCTTGCAAGCAGTACGCATACCGCGGCACAGAAATCCATTATGCCGTCATGCTTGACCATTGGAGTTTTGCCGCGTCCCGGATGGATAACACAGGCGTGAGGTGTAAACTCAGGCTCGCTGTCCGTAACCGCCGAAAGCAGTATGGCGGCGAATGTCGCGTCATAGGTGAGCGACAGCTTGGAGCCAAGACCATACTTGCCGAGAGCGCGGCACAGGCCGCAATAATAGCTTTGATAAAGCTCCTTATCCCTGACCTTCAACTCAGGTATAAGCGGAGTGATATAACCGAACATAATAAAGCACCTTTCAGCAGGAAAGCTCCTGCATAACCTTTCCTTATTATAAACAAGTATGGCCGCTTTTTCAACAGGTCAGTTGTAAAATCTATGTAAATACAGCTCAAAATGGGTGTTTATTGTCTGTTTTTAGTCGGATGGCATTGCTTTTCTTGCATTTTAGGGAAGGGTGTGGTATAATTTCCCACGGATGGGAAACTTTGTGATTGAATTGTGCCTGTCTGAAGGATATATCAATACGCGCTTCATAAAACCCGCAGTAGCTTGGAAGCGTGTTGGCACGGGCATAAGTGGCTCACAGGAGAGGAAGTGAAAGGCAAATGAGGTTTTATATCGCTTCAAGCATTGCAAACGGAAGAAAGGCAGCCGCGCTTGCGGAGGTGCTTAAAAGCAGAGGTCATGAGCAGACCTATGATAACAGGGTGTTCTTTGACGATGTGAGCAAGGAAGGCATTTCGGGCATGAGCGAAGCGGCTTTCAATGGGTTGCGCTCAGTAAGGGATGCCGAGCTTGTTGTGGTACTCTTGCCGGGAGGAAGCAGCACTCATACAGAACTGGGACTTGCGATAGCCACAAGGGGCAATAAGCGCATAATTCTGTGGAGCGAGCGTTGGGAGGATTTTGATTTCAATGAGCATACATGTGTTTTCTATTTCCATCCCTGCATTGAAAGAGTAGTATGTACCTTTGAGGAGCTTCTGCAAAAGCTCGATACGGAGCAGATAGGCAGCGACATATCACATGCTTGACGCCGCAGGCTGCAAGGCTTGGGCAAGCTCGGATAATTGATGGCTCCTCTGCAATGCGAGTATAAAAGCCGGATATAATAAGGACGCATCGCCAAGTGGTGTATGCGTCCTCGTTTTTATATTGATGTCACTCATTTATCTGGGTACTTTCGGGACTCTCGTCGGATTCAAACAGGCTGGCCAAGATGCCTTCGGTACGCTCCCTGTCAAAGCCCGTGAACTCCACATAAAGGAATGTATCCTCGGAAATGCGCCACAGATAGCTTATGGTTCCGGAAAAATCATTGATGTTGTATTGAGCTACGCCTATATCAAGCTCGGCGTCAATATCATGCAGCATTTGGCATGTATAGCAATACTCCTCATCGTCGCTGTTTCCGTAAGCAAAAGCTTCAAACGGATCGGTTGATTCCTTGACGTCCATAAATTCGGGAAGCTCGGAGGGAATGAGCTCTGACGGCTCAAGCGGCTCCGATTCGGGAGCCTCTATCTCAACATACCCGGCTACACCGTCCCTTGTGGGAAACTCGGTGGGGAAGGGTGAGAATTCGATAGGCTCGTCGGTGGGCATTTCCGATATTATCACAGGCTCTGTTGCAACAGCGAATGCCGCTTCCGTGTTGATTTCATAATTATGTTCTTCGGGAGCGTTTGTTATGACGCTCGTCGGTATCGGAGTGAACGCGGAAGCCTGCTTGTCGTCAGTCTTCGCGCTTTCGGGAGGATTGCTTACAGCGGCGTCCATGCTTGCCGAGTAGTTGTTTTCTTTATTCAGCATATGCGACGCTACGAGCGAGGCGGCTCCTATCATAAGAAATGCGGCAGCGGCAACCGCAGCAAATCGGGCAAGGTTTCTGCGCTTTTTTGCGGGCTTCGCGGACGGGAACACAACAATGTTCTCGGAGGCGGCTTTGCGCTTTATGTCGCCTAAAATGCGCTCATAATCAACTCCGCTGTTGTCGCGCTCCGAAACATCGGATAATAAGCGGTGCATTGCCGCATCGACTTCGGG
This sequence comes from uncultured Eubacteriales bacterium, assembly GCA_902787375.1. GTDB lineage: Bacteria > Bacillota > Clostridia > Christensenellales > CAG-138 > UBA3857. The sequence goes on along the minus strand of CADAGD010000007.1, from coordinate 48,136 downwards.
AGAAAGCTCCGTATCAGGATTGTTTTTTAAAGTTTCATCGTTCATAATTGATCCCCTTTGCGCTCAAATGCCTTGCTAAAATCTTTCTCCCCCTGCTCATGCGCGACTTGACAGTTCCCTCCGTTATATTGAGAGCCGCAGCTATATCAAGAATGCTCATCTCGGAATAGTAGAACATCATCAACGGCTCACGGTAGATATCGTCCATTGCCGAAAGGACTTCCCTTACAGCCGCGTGAACAATGTTGTCCATGGTCTGTTCCTCAGGAGAAGACCCCGAATCGACCACATCGGCACCAACAGGCTCGTCCGACAGCACCTCCCTGCCAAGACGCCGCTTCGCGTCAAGAGCGGCGTTTACGGCAACCCTGTAAAGCCATCCCTTGATCTGAGCATCCGGCAGTACGACGATGTTTTCCATGTTTTTAAGCACGGATATAAAGACGTTTTGAGTAACGTCCTCCGTCAATTCCCTGTTGTTAAGTACCCGATATGCCGCCCAATAGACAAGACGCGAGTAATCATTATATATGCTGTCGAAATCACGTTCGGGCATATTACAAACAAATCCTCCAACCGGCAAAACCCCCATTTGCCGAACCTCATTTATATAACGTGTGAGTGAAGCATCAGGTTCCATCTTTTTTCGGTATATTTGATGAAACAAAGGTTTTCGTGCCTTTTGCACTTTAAACACCGCTGATAGATTATAACAGCTTTCACGACACAAGACAAGTGAAATATTGAAATTAAGGTTGAATAATGGTATAATTGTGCCTGACAGCGAAGCGGACTTCAATTTTGCATGATTGAAGCAGTGGGAGGATACATGGATTTTTTTGATACATCCTTTTTGGAAAGCGATGAAATAAAACTTGTCCTGGCAAGAACTGCCGACGCAAACCCGGAGAGAAACTGGGTTCCGGCATATTATTTCCACATATGCAGCAAGCAGGGCGTTAGGATGGGTTTCTGCGATTTGAGAATAGGCTATAATGAAGGTCTGTACTATGGCGGTCATATAGGGTATACAGTCTATGAGCAGTACAGAGGCTCCCATTATGCGGCAAAGGCGTGCAAACTCTTGTTTTCATTGGCGAAAAAGCACGGCATGGACTATCTCTATATCACTTGCAGCCCGAATAATCTGCCATCCATAAAAACGTGTGAGTACCTCAATGGAAATCTGCTTGAGATTGCGGAGCTGCCTGAGGATAACGATATGAGGATTAACGACGGAGCTTTGGAGGAATGTATTTACAGATTCGAGCTTTAAAGCCATATCCGTTTTTGCTTAAATACGGGCAAATGTTCTCCTGATACTATTTGAACCGTAAGTGGAACGGATACTCGAAACCTATTCGGATAAACCTGCCGTTAATCAGCGGTTGGCTAAATAGCTTGAAAACGCTTCGACAATCGGATTCCGTAAACCGTGATTGTAAAGCTCTCGTCGGTCTGTTCGCTTGTGGTATATGAATTGTCAATTACGATATTTAGAAACAGACCTCCGTCGTTGAGATCAATTTCGTATTCTCCCATTTTTACAATTTTACCCACAACCGTATACGCAACAAAATGGTAATCTGTTTCTTCGCCTTCGTCAGACCATCCTGTTTCGTCGGGTCTGCTTATATCCACGCCAAAATCCTTTAAAAAGGACGATAGAGCCGGGAGCTTTTTCTTAGCTTGCGAATAAAGGCTTTTGCACGCAGGGCATTCACACACGGAATGCGTGCGGTAATAATCGACTGTTTTCTGTATATCAACATCGAATATAAAATCATCACGAATAATGCGCATAGTACCTTGCATAAAACATGTTTTTGTTTCCGGGTTCGGGGAACTTCAGCATATACCACTCACCGTTGCAAATCACAGAGAGCTTGCTTCCGCTTGCTCCCGCATATGTTTTGTTTCGCCTTGGCAGTTCTGTAAAGTCTATCAATCGTTTTCATCCTCCATTCTGAGATATTTTCGTCTGAGATACCAAGCCTGTCTTGGTGATATTTCATGTTCAACCTCTGCGGCGTTTATATCGGCGTTCAGGTTGCACCATGTGCAGTCCCATAGATGATCCCAGCCTCCCGCATCCTCTATTGCCCAAGACTTTTCCATTTCCTCAATGGACTTCGAGAGATAAGGCGGCAAACCCTTCTCTAGGTATGTTTCGTCAAGCGGAAGTCCCGTTTCTTCATCATACTGTGAATTAAGTTTTTCTTCGTTTCTTTCATCGTGAGTGTCCATGTATTGCCTCCCTGTTGTATAAAAGCATTCAAGCTTTTTTTCTCAGGATTTGTTTTTCCCAAGTTTTGAATGTCTGCTCTTTAAGGAACTCTATAAGCGGTTCAAGCTTTTGTTTTTCATCCCAAGCTTCAAGAGCGGAATAGTATTGTTTTCTATCCTCCTCATGTATGATTATCGGTGGATGATTGTGCAGCAGGAGGAGATAATTCATGAACAATCTGCCGACTCTGCCGTTGCCATCGGCAAACGGATGTATGTTCTCCAGCTTTGCATGAAAATATGCCGCGGCTGTAAGAGCATTGGAGTCATCGACATCGGCTATTTCTTCAAACAACTCTTTTATCTCGTCAGCGACATCTTCCGGCAAAGCACCTATCTCGCTTTTGCCGGTGACATAATCATGAAGCTTGTATTCTCCGGGACGCTCGCCAAGCTGCCAACGACGGGCATCATATGTATTCTTGGTGAGCTGCTTATGAAACTCTTTAAGCAAGTTTTCATTCGGTTCACGTCTTTCTTCAAACGAAACCAACAGCAGCTCGTTTGCGTCCTTTGAGTTGCGTATTTCAAAGAGAGTTCTGAGATCGCCTGTGTAGGATGTTACGCCGTCATGCTCAAATATCTCTCTTGTATCGTTGAACGTTATGTTGGTGTTTTCAATCTTTCCGGAGTGATAAGCAAACGCGATGCTGTGACCGTTGAGAACCTCTGCTAATTCCGCTCCGGTCCTTACGCCGCGTTTTATCCAAAATGATACTGCTGATTCATAAGCTTTCATATTGAACACCTCCTGACTTTTTAATTATATTGGATTAAGCGGGCATTGTCAAATCAAACGCAATACCATGTTGTTGCTTGTTGTTGCTCGCACTTATTCTTTATTTTTTTGAACATGAAAAATTCCTCTATCGGGAATTTTTTAATCAAATTCCTCATGCCCAAATTTGCTCGATTCGGCAAATCCGCCTTTTCACAAAACAAAGCTTTTTTTGTTTCAGTAAAAACCCGTTTTTTGGGCATTACAGAAGTGGCAAGCAGGGCAAGCGTGTACACAACTTGCTTTTTCTGCTTGTTAGGGCGTTGCCCCAAACCCCATAAAACGCACACTTTTGTGTGCGGCGGCGCTTCCGCAGGAAGCTTAAATTGCTCGGCTCAGTATCACTTGTGTTCCTCTGAAATACCTCGTTTTACTTCATCGGTTTTTTTGCCGAGAAGCGCATCGAGGTTAGCCTTCGCCGTGAGCAAAGTACGGTATTCCGACTTCGCTTCGGAATACTCCGAATATGCTTTTTTCTTCTCTGAGAGAACAGAGGCAAGCTATTCTGTTTTTATTTTCTTGGGTCTTTGGGTAACTTGTATTTTTCGGGATGCATATCCCGATCATCCATCATTTCCTTTAGGTCTACCGGACGTATGAAATACTTCCATGACCTTGAGTTTGTTCCGGTCTGACAGGGAAGCAGACCTGACTTAATATAGTATCGTATGGTACTTTTGGCGCACTTAATAGCAATCCGGGCTTTTTCTGCTGTGATGTACTCCTGCCCCGGAAACATATTCACTATCCAATCATAATTGCTCATCGTGTATCCTTTCTCGCTTCTGTTGGGTAATGCCAATATACCATGAATCAAATGCTTTTGCAAATTTTTGAATAACTTTTTTAAGGAGAAAAATGGCTTATTCACAGAAATGAATAAAAGAAAAGAGCATTAACTCCGATTCGGTCAATGCTCTTTTTGGAGCGGGTAAAGGGACTCGAACCCTCTATCTCAGCTTGGAAGGCTAATGTGTTACCATTACACTATACCCGCGTTATTCTGTTGTCAGGGTAGTGGTGCGGGCGAAGAGACTCGAACTCACACGCCCATGGGGCACTGGAACCTAAATCCAGCGCGTCTGCCAATTCCGCCACGCCCGCACGATAATTTTGGTGACCCGTCCGGGATTCGAACCCGGGACACCTTGATTAAAAGTCAAGTGCTCTACCGACTGAGCTAACGGGTCAAAAGGCTGGCTGGGGTGGCAGGATTTGAACCTACGATGTGGGAGTCAAAGTCCCATGCCTTGACCACTTGGCGACACCCCAACGGTTCACAAGTCCCACTTCATAAATAAAGCCCTTGCCCTGCGTCAAAAGCTCTCAGTAAATGGGGTGAGTGGTGGGGCTCGAACCCACGACCTCCAGAGCCACAATCTGGCATTCTAGCCAACTGAACTACACCCACCATAACACTTTTGCAGACGGCTTTGAAAATGGCGCGCCTGCAGGGACTCGAACCCCGGACCCACGGTTTAGAAGACCGTTGCTCTATCCACCTGAGCTACAGGCGCACGCCGTCCATACCCTGCCGACGGTAGGTAATTCTATCATTGTTTGAGGCATTTGTCAACCTTTTTTTGAAAAAATAATTATATATATTATTTTCCGTTGAAAAAGGACGGTAACAACATTATAATACTGAAAAAACACATATGGGGGCAGTTATGGAAACGGTTTCTCTATTAAAAAAATCAAGGGAGCAGCTATGGCTGAACCCGCTTGCAAAGCCGAGCGAAAAGGCCTTGGCGGGGATAAGGTTCACGATCGCGGACATAGAGGATGCTGAGAAAAGACTGTTGAGATTTTCGCCTCTAATAATCGCGCTGTTTCCGGAAACCTGTGAGAGCAGCGGTATAATAGAATCGCCGCTGACGGAGATAGCCGGCCTGAAGTCCACACCCGGCATCGAGGGAAGACTGTTTATCAAGCGTGACAGCGATCTGCCGATAGCAGGTTCGGTCAAGGCAAGGGGCGGCATATATGAGGTGTTGAAGCATACCGAGGATGTGCTTGGGGAATGCGGAAAAGGCGAGCTGCTCGATTTTGAAAATGTCAAAGACCGGGACGGGCGTATAACCGAAATAAAAGAAGCCCTCAAAGGGCGCAGGATGCAGGTAGGCTCAACGGGCAATCTGGGGATGAGCATAGGCATTATGAGCGCGGCGTTGGGCTATGAGGCGACGGTTCATATGTCGGCGGATGCCAAGGCGTGGAAAAAAGCTCTGCTGCGTGAGAAGGGCGTAAGGGTTATGGAGTATGAAGGAGATTACTCCCTTGCCGTTGCAAACGGGCGCAGACTGTCCGATGCGGATAAAATGAGCTACTTTGTCGATGACGAGAACTCGGAAACGCTCTTTTTGGGATATGCCACAGCCGCGCTCAGGCTCAAGAAGCAGCTTGATGAAATGGGCATCTGCGTTGATAGGGAGCATCCCATAAATCTGTATCTTCCGTGCGGCGTCGGAGGTGCGCCGGGAGGAATATGCTTCGGCGTAAAGACCGTGTTCGGGGATGCGGCGCGATGCTTTTTTGCCGAGCCGGTGCAGGCTCCGTGTATGCTTGCCGCGCTTGCCACGGGGAATATAGTTTCCGTGACGGAGCTGGGGCTTACCGGATTGACACAGGCGGATGGGCTTGCGGTCGGAACGGCTTCAAAGCTTGTTGCGGATGCTATGAATGAACTGCTTGACGGCGAGTACACGGTGGATGACTCAAGGCTTCCGTATTATCAAAATCTGTTGTATAATAGGGAAGGAATATTCATAGAGCCCTCAAGCGCGGCAAGCCTCGGATTCATGAAATACATTGGAAACGGCATACCCGACAGCAAGAGTACGACGCATATCGCGTGGGCGACCGGAGGAAGGCTTGTTCCGAATGAGGAGAGAGATAAGCAGCTTTATATGCCTGAAATAGTCGAGGTCGCGGCTGCACTCATAAGCAGGGAAGGCAAATTCATGGTTTGCAGGCGTCCTCAGAATAAGGCAAGGGGCGGCTTGTGGGAATTTGTCGGCGGAAAGCTTGAAGAAGGCGAGAGCGCAGCGGAAGCCCTTATAAGGGAGTGCCGTGAGGAGCTTGATATTGAGATAAGCGTCGGAGATGTTTTTACCGATGTGATACACAGGTACTCCGATATAACGATTCATCTCACTGTAATGCGCGCCCGAATTGCCGAGGGCGAGCCTAAGCTTTTGGAGCATACCCAAATTGCATGGATAACCCCGGATGAGATGGAGGCATATGATTTCTGTCCTGCCGATACCGAGGTGCTGATGCACATAAAAAATGAATTTTCATTTATAAGAGGAGAAGAAAAATGACTGTTTGCGATATAGAAAAAAAGCTCTTTGAGCTGAGTGATGAAGAATACAGAAGCTTTCAAGCGAATCTTATTCCGGACATAGAGGAGAAGACGATAATAGGCGTCAGAGTTCCGATACTTCGCAAGCTTGCGGCCGATATTGTAAAGGAGCATTCGGAGGGTGAGTTTTTGGAAAGCCTTCCCCATAAATACCATGACGAAAACATGCTTCACGCATTGATACTCAATGAGCTGAGGGAGCCGAATAAGCTCTTTGCGAAGCTTGACGAATTTCTGCCCTACGTTGATAACTGGGCGGTATGCGATACGATTAAACCCAAGCTGTTCAAGAAGCTGCATGCGCAGATATGGGAGAGGATACCCGGATACCTTGATATGGAGAATACATATGCCGTGCGCTTCGGTATAGGTATGCTTATGGCGCATTTCCTTGACGAGGACTTTAAGGAGGAGGCTCTCGGTCTTGTTTATGATGTTAAAAGTGACGAATACTATGTTCGCATGATGCAGGCATGGTTCTTTGCCACAGCGCTTGCCAAGCGGTATGAGAGTGCGGTTGCCTATTTTGAAAGGGGAATGGGGGATAGGGAGCTGCTTTCGATGACATTCAAAAAATGCAAGGAGAGCCACAGAATATCGGAGGAAAGGTGCGCACAGCTTAAAAAAATAATGAAAAGCATTGGCTGAGAAGGCGGTGCAGGCGGGATTTTCGGACGCGCGAAAATATATTTGTTGCAGGCGGCTTTTTTATGGAACCCCCGGCATATGTCGTGCGTTATATAGATGAAGGTTATTTACTCCCCCCAAATGAATATGCCTTCAATAGCAATAAACCCTCCAACAATTGCTGAACAAGACCGAGTGAAAGCTCGGTTCTTGTTTTTTATATGCTTTTTAAATATGATGCGGTGGTTTTGTTTTTTTGAAAAAAGTGCCGCAAATGCTGTATGCCGCGTCGCGGCTCTTATTTATAAGCTGCGGTATTTGTCTATTTCTTTAAGCAGTACGAGAAGCTGTTCCTGTTCGGAAAGCGGCTTTGAGGCGATAAGCTCATATGCTTCGAGCGGAAGACTGCTGGAAAAAGAAGCGTCACGACCGAGCTTCTCCAAAAGACATTCCATAGGAATGCCGAGAGCGTTGGCAATTTTGAAAAGACTTTCGACGGTCAAATTCTTCTCGCCGCGCTCGACCTGACCTATGTATGTCGGATGGCATTCGGCTTTGTCCGCAAGCCCCTCCTGAGTTAATCCGGCTTGCAGCCTGTAGTTGCGTATCCTTGTCCCTATTATTCTTGTAAGCTCGCTCATATGATCCACCTTTCATCGTATAGTCTAAAGATATTTTAAAGGTAAATGAACAGACTATTGATATTATTATGCGGATGTAATATACTATAAATACTATTTCGGACATGCAAATATCTTTAGTATCGAATGCGATATGGCAAAGACGGAGCATTGAGAGCATTACGATTGCGTTGTCTGAAACAGCAATAACACAGGTGAGGAGGAACGAAAGATGATATGTAAAAACTGCGGTGCGAAAATTGATGATGGCGATGTGTTCTGCGGTCAATGCGGAGAAAGCATTGCCGATGCGCATGACACCGTGAAGGACGCAGCCATGGACAAGCAGCAGATAATAAAGTATCTTGAGATAGGCGTTGACCTTGAGAAACAGAAGTATTTGCAGGAGAGGACGTTGGAGTGCTTGGATGAACGTATAAAAAGCCTTGGCGTAAGAGGACGATTTTCAGCACCTGTTAGAAGAACAAACAATATGGATTATGGAAATAATTTGGTTGGAGGTGCTGTTGCCGGTTGTGTTGTTGGATTTATATTGGGGATTGCCATTGGTTTTTTGCCTGTTGGCATTTCAATTGGAACTCTTATAGGTTTGGGTTTAGGTGCAATAGTGGCGCGAAATCACTATTCTTCCGAGGAAAAAAACATTGATACTGAGCATCAAAGACAAATGAATGCATATTTTCGGAACTTAGAGCAGGATAAAAAGCGAGTTGAGAACGAGCTTGAGCAGAAAGCTGTAATGGCAAGTGAAAAGCAAATTCTATATAAGCAATATGAGCAAACGAAAGTGACGCTTGCTAAATACTATGCTAAAGGCATAATATATGAAAACTACCGTTATGATTTTACTGCAATAGCTTCATTCCTCGACTATTTCAAGAGCGGTAGATGTTCTACACTCGGCGAGAAGAATGGCGGTGATGGCGCATATAATGAATATGCGAAAGACGTTCGTTGCCAACTGATAAGGGCATCAATTAGTGAAGTCCTTAAAAGCTTGGAGGAGATAAAAAGCAATCAATGGTCAATCTACTCAGCTATAAAGGAAGGCAATTCAATATCCGAAAAGCTGTTGGAGAAAACAAAGCGCATAGTGATTGATGTGAGCCGTATAGCATCAGCGACGGAACAAACCGCCGCAAATACCGCGATTGGAGCATATGCTGCTCAGGAGGCAGCAAAGGAGCTAAGGTATTTGAGTTGGATCGAAACAAACAATTATATCAACAGATAGCATAACCGAAAAGGCATAACCGCACCATTGGCTTGTCCATTGGTGCGGTTTTTTCTTTATCGTATAACAAAGGAAAAACCCCGAAAACCTTGGTTTTACGGGGTTTTTGGAGCTGGTGAGCAGATTCGGACTGCCTACATCTTCATTACCAACGCACCCCGAGAACTTTTTTCTTGACGTGATCTATCGTGTTCTTTTGCAATTTTATCAGTGTTTTATTTGCTTTTTCAAAACCTCTTGCCGAAGCCTTACGCAGCTTGCTGCGGCCTGTTTTCGCCTGTTTTTTCGTGCCCGTTCGGGTTTTGGTTTGGGTTTTGGGTTGGAAGTGAAAAATGCAAAATCATATTGATCAAAATATGCGGATCGCTCTCATTATATCGCCCATGCGCCTGCCTTGCCTGCGGTCACGAGCCTTTTTTCCTTCACTATGCGGGCAAAGAGCCCGATCGTTTTACTCTTTATCCGGCGGATCTATGCGTATCATGCGGTAGCCGACGCCGATGTGAGTTTGAATGCAGTTTTTGCAATCGGGGTTCGATTCGAGCTTTTTTCTCAGAGTTGCCATAAAGACCCGAAGTGAAGCGATATCGTTCTCCCAACTGCTTCCCCATACCTTCTGCGTTATAAAGGTATGCGTAAGCACCTTGCCGACGTTGGCGGCAAGCAAACATATCAGCTTATACTCTATCGGAGTCAGATGAATGGGCTCGTCTCCGAGAAAAACCATTCCTGCTGCCATATCGATCTTCAGCTCGCCGTTTATAAACAGCGAGGTCGCTGCATTTTTATCCGTTTGAATGACCGAGAGCCGCCTTTGTGCAACGCGTATGCGCGCAAGCAATTCTTCGACCGAAAACGGCTTTGTGAGATAATCGTCGGCACCGCTGTCCAGCGCGTCTATTTTGTCGCGGTCTTCGCTGCGGGCGCTGATAACTATGATCGGCATACCCGACCATGACCTTATCCGCTTTATCACCTCTACTCCGTCCATATCCGGAAGGCCGAGATCGAGCAGCATTATATCGGGGTTATGAGAGGACGCCTCCAGCACGGCGCCCGAACCGTTTTCGGCCGCAATGAATTTGTAGTCATGCATCTTCAATGTAGCGGAAATGAGGTTCCTTATGGGTTTGTCGTCCTCAACAACAAGAATCAAAGGTTTATTCATTCAGATCCACCTCGCTGAGCGGCAGTTTAAAGCTGAATACACAGCCCGAAGGAACGTTGTCATCAAGTATGAGCCCGCTTCCGTGAGCTTCAAGTATGGAGCGGCACAGCGGGAGCCCCAATCCCATGCTTCTCCGACTGTCTCCCACGTCGTTATCCCCCGTGAAGAACATCTCAAACACCTTTCCCTTCCATTCATCGGGTATTCCCTTCCCCGTGTCGCTTACGCTGATCACCGCGTGCTTTTCATCCGACACGGCCCTGACGGTTATTGCGGAGCCGTCCGGCGTATGCTTAACGGCGTTATTCACAAGGTTTACTATCACCTGAATTATAAGCCTTGCATCCATTCTTGCAAGCATGGGTTTATCGCCCGTTTCAAGCTTTATGACATGCTCTGCGGATCCTCGGTCGATATGGCGCAGCGCTTCCTCAAGCACATCCTCCACGATCTGATCCGATACGTCGAGCTGAATGCTTCCGTCTCCTATTTTGGAGATGGAGAGCAGATTCTCCACAAGCCCCGTCAGCCATTCCGCGTCATCGCGGATGTCGGAAAGGAGCCTGTCGGTCGTCTCGTCGTCGAACATGGCGCGATTGGTCAGCAGCGTGTCGGCATTGCCGGAAATAGAAGTCAGCGGGGTCCTCAGATCGTGAGAGATCGTTCTGAGAAGATTGGCGCGCAGCTGTTCGTTTTTTGCAAGCACGGCCGCTTCCTCACGCCCCTTCGCGTTGCGCAGATTCTCCAGAGCAAGTCCGCATTCGCCGAGTATCGACTGCACGATGCCTTTCTCCGAAGTGTCCGTCCCCCGGCGGGCAGCGCCAATGCCGAGCACGCCGCAGACGCTGTCGCCTGCCCTGATCGGAGTATAAACGAATTTTACCGATCTGTGCGCCTTTATTCCCGTGCCGGACTGCGTTTTGTTGGAATATGCCCATTGCGCGGCTTCGAAATCGGAGCCTTCGGCAGGCGCATTCTCCGATTCCTCCCTCCCGGCAAAGAAAAGCATGCCCGAGGAAAGACCGCTTTCATCCGCAAAATAGACGGAGGTATCGACGTTGAGCAGCTTTGAAATGCGGGATGCGGTGATGGTAAGTATCTCCTTCTCGTCCTTTGCTCCCTGAAGTATGCGGTTCGTATCAAAAAGGAGCTTGGTCCTGAAAGCGTCGCCCGCAGAGAGCTTCGCCTGCGCTTTCAGCTTGGCCGCAAGCGTACTCGTCGTTATGGATGCTGCGAGCATGATGGCGAATGTGACCGGATATCCCGTTCCGAACGCGCGAAGGGTAAGTCTGGGTTCTGTAAGAAAGTAGTTGAACAGTATCACGCCGGCAAATGATCCTATCGCCCCGCAGGTATAGCCCTTTGTCAGAATAGATATAAGGAATACGCAGAGCAGGTAGACGGTAATAATATTCGCATCGGTGAATCCGAGCTTCAGAAACAGCAGACCTATCCCCGTAGCCGCCGCAAGCAGAGCTGCGGTGATTCCCATATCCTTCCACGAAGGCAGCACCGACTGCTTGAAAGTACCCTTTTTACCGTAGTATCCGTCCAGCGTGCCCGTATAGGGAATAACGTGGATATCTATGCCCGGCACGAGTTCGAACAGCCTTTCTGTAAGCGACGGTCTGAATAACAGACGCCTGCGCCGCACGGTGCTGATCCCTATGACGATCTTGGTAACGCCGGACAGACGCGCGTATTCTGCGATCTGTTCCGGAACGTCGTCGCCGTGTGTGGTCACTGTTTCGGCGCCGGCGGCTTCCGCTATGCGGATGTTGGCCTCAAGACGCTTTCTGTCCTCCGGATCCATCGTTTCATAATCCGGAGTGCGGACGTACAGGGCCGTAAGCTGGGAGCCAAAAACCGAGGCCATCCTGACAGCGGTCCTGACAACTCTTTCATTTGACGGAGAAGAGGAAAGACAAACGAGGATATGCTCGTTCATTGTGCTTCTTTTCTGTTTGCCGGCTGATTTCAACGAGATTACTCCTTCCACAGCTGCCGATCGACGCTCCTTTCGCATTTGTCGATCAACATTATAACACAAAATGCCGCGCTATTCCATCCGATCGATATCCGCTCTGTCGATCTGTCCGGGATCGCAGGGCAGATCGAAATACAGGATACCGCTGGTCTCAAATTCCTTAACGGGATCGTTTTCCAAGCCGCGGCGGCCCTTTCCCGAACGGCGTATCGGCTCTGTCGAATGGATCTGACGGCCCCTTATGAATCGGTCGAGCTTTATCACCGGGATCAATCCGAAGGCAAACAGAGCTGCCATTGACACAATAAGCACAACGTCCTCCATGCATAACACCTCCAGGTCAGATCTTGAAGCATTTTCGAAGAGCGCCAAGCTCGCCAAGCGCAAGCAGAGTGGTATCTCCCGAGAGCATGGTATCCGGCGTTACGGTGAAGTTGCTTATCCCTCCCCGTTTCAGGGCAAGTATGTTGATGCCGTATCTTTTTCTTACGTCCAGGGCTCCAACGGTTTTACCGAGCCATGCTTCGGGCACCTTTACTTCGAATATGGCGTGCCGCTCGTCAAGCTCGATATAATCCATGATATGATCCCCCGTATATCGCACCGCCGTCCACCTGGCCATCTCCTTTTCGGGATAAACGATGTGATCCGCGCCGTTTTTAAGCAGGAACTTGGCCTGAACATCGCGCTCCGCTCTTGCGATCACGCACGAGGCGCCAAGATCCTTCAGCAAAGACGTGGTCTCCAGCGAGCTTTGAAAATCTCCGCTGATAGCCACTATGCAAAGATCGAAGTTCTTCACTCCGAGAGACCGCAGAAAGGCCTCGTTGGTGCTGTCGCCTATCTGAGCCCCGGTAACGAAGGGAACTATATCGTTAACACGCGCCTCGTCGATATCCACAGCCATTACCTGGTGCCCGAGCTTTGAAAGCTGCACAGCCGCATGTCTGCCGAACCTGCCCACGCCTATCAATAATACCGTTTTCATATTCATTGTCCCCTGCCCCTGCCGTGCAGGAGCGTCCTTTCCGATGATGTTGGTTTTGCCGCAAAGCAGCCTTCATGCGCTTGAATTATTATCCCACCATGATGCTCTCGATCGGGAGCTTTGAATTCGTTCTGTTGCTTGAGGAGAGGAAGGCGTAAACAAATGTCAGTCCGCCCACCCTGCCCATGAACATAAGCAGCATCAAAATGCATCTTGACGCGGTTCCGAGGCTCGTCGTTATGCCGAGCGAAAGCCCGACCGTACCGAGTGCGGAAGCGGTCTCGAACAGGCAGGCCTCCATTGGCAGCCCCTCTATGCTGCTGATCGCCGCCGCGCCCACGAGGAACAAAGCCAGATACATTATGAAGAGCGCGCCTGCGGTCCTGACTGCCGCCGGCTTGATTCGCCTTCCGAAAAGCTCCGCATCCTCCTTCTTTTTAAATACCGATACAACGTTGGCGGCAAGCAGTACAAACGTCGTCGTTTTCATTCCGCCCGCCGTAGAGCCCGGCGAGCCTCCGATCAGCATCAATGCGGTCGTGATGCATTTTGAAGGGCCCGAAAGCTCCGTCAGATCGAAAGTGTTGAACCCGGCCGTCCTCGGGGTGACAGCTTGAAACAGTGAAGCGAGCATCCTTTCACCCAACGGCAGGCTCCTCATATCCGTAAAGAAAAGCCACAATGCGGGGATGAGTATCAAAATGCCCGCAGCAGTCAGCACGACTTTGGTCTGCATGCTGTATTTGGATACCTTAAGCCTATTTTTTCGAATGTCATCCCACGTAAGGAACCCAATGCCGCCGATCATGATGAGGAGCATCACGGGCAAAGTAACGGCGGCGTTTGCCGAAAACGCCGTAAGGGACGAGAATCTTCCCGTTTCGGATCCCATAATATCAAAGCCGGCGTTGCAGAATGCGGAAACCGAATGGAACACTGCAAACCATACGCCCTTTGCTCCGAACCTTGAAACGAATGCGGGAATAAGAACCGCCGTACCGATAAGCTCGACTGTAAAAGTACCTTTAAGAACGAATTTCGTCAATCGAACTATACCGCCCAGTTTAGGCGCGGACATCGCGTTCTGCATAGTGCTTCGTGTAAAGAGCGAGAACTTCCTCCCCGAGAGCATAGTTACCGCTGCGGCAACCGTTACAACGCCGAGTCCCCCGATCTGAATAAGGATCAGTAACACGCCCTGGCCGAATCCGGACCAGCACGACGCGGTGTCCTTAACTGTAAGCCCGGTCACGCATACTGCCGAAACGGCGGTAAACAACGAATCTCCGAACGATGCGGAACGACCGTCTCCGGAGGATATGGGCAGCATCAGCAGAACAGTGCCGACAAGTATAACGGCAGCAAAGCCGAGGATAATAATGATCCACGGCGATACTCTGCGTTTTTTTTCGAACACTTCGTCCATGACGCTCTCCTTTCCCTTTTGCACCTTAATTGTACTGCGTTTCGTTTTAAGACAGTGTTAAAGCACAAGCCCGGGCATTAAGACAATATAAAGATTCAGGCGCCGTTGCCGATATGCGCAATATGATGTAAAACGCTTCGGACTGACCGCCGACGCGGCGAGATCCGGGCATGGAAAAAGCCCGAAGCGTACGCTTCGGGCAGAGGATGAGAACATTTATTGTACTTTTTTGCATGTCCCGGGAAAACTCCGGCTAAAGAAAACGGGCAGAAAAGCAGATAAAGACGGTTTCCTTGAGATCTTATCTGATCGCTGTGGAATACATAATCTTCATCCGCATAAGCTGCGGCACACTTTCGCGAGCATAGCTATTACAAATGGAGCTGACGCAGCGAGCGTCTCCGAAACACTCGGACATTCCGATAAAGCCGTAACGCTGAGAATGTACACCCATGCGGATGAAGAATCAAAGAAACGCGCTGCGGCTATCGTATGGAACGCGATAAACGAATAACGCAAACGCCGCCCGGTATCCCGCCGGACGGCTTTTTTTATACCGTGTATTGGTTTTGGATTATGTTCCACCCCCTGCTGATAAAAGAAAAGCCCTGATTTTCTTAGTGAAATCAAGGCTTTTTCTTGGAGCTGGTGAGCAGATTCGGACTGCCTACCTCTTCATTACCAATGAAGTGCTCTACCTACTGAGCTACACCAGCGTGCCGTCAAGCGACTTTGATATTATAAACTATTGGCACGAAAAAAGCAAGCCCTTTTTGTGATTTTGTTAATATATTTTGTCGAGCGAATCCAAACCGCCGATGGATTGATTATCATGATCTCAGCAGCCATGCAGAGCCGCGCCTATGGCGGTTGCGAATATGGCGTGAGGCGGAGTGATAAATTTGTTCGGATACAGCGTGGAAAAGCTTTCAACGACCGAGCCTATCTGTTTAAGCTCGGTGAGGGAGCCTGTCAGCACGATGGGGCAATCGGGCGTATCCGTGCCTCTTGCGGCAAAAATGCCGAGCGTGAAAACGGTTTGCAGAACGAGATTGATAAGACCGAGGGCTATATCCTCCTCGCTTGTGAGGCTGTTTATGTTTGCGAAATTTGCCGCCGTTATTTCGGAGTGCAGGGTGGAAATGCTCTTTTTTGATATGTCGCCTATTGTCAGATCAACATTTTTCAGGCTCCCCTTTGCCGCGAGCCTGCATAATGAGCTGAAGCTGTCCGCACTTGTGAGCTTATACCCAAGCCCGACGAGCGTGCCGCCGCCGACGCCGCTTCCGCCTATGTGTCTGAAGCTGTTCCCGCTGGCGTGGACGAAGGCTGTTCCCGTACCCATGCTGACAACTACCGCGTTGCTCAATCCGGAAAGCCAAAGCCCGCCCATGCCTATGGCGGGGAACTCCTCAATATTTATTGTTTTAAGCCCGTAAATGCTGCCGCTCAGAAAAGAGCTTCCGACGCCGGTTGTATAGATGCAGTCAACGTCGGAGAGCTGTATGCCGTTCGTATCCAGATAATTGCCGAGCGCACCGTAGAAGGACGTCAACTGGTCGTATGCCTTGACCATCATTGTTGATATGAGCGTCCTGTCTGGACGTATGCCGACTATTTTGGTGGTTGATCCTCCGACGTCTATTCCGATAATTATACCCATAAAAAACCTTTACTGCCTTTGCTGATTTAACATTCTGTGCCGTTCATGTCATTTGAAAAACTCGACAAGCTCACGTTTAAGACGCTTTGCGCGCATTGTCGGTATGTTGTGACGCGCCCCTTCCCATAGCTCATAGGCGAAGCTTGAGTTCATCTCGGACAGCTTTTTGACGCTTAGTATGATGTCCTCAGGCTCCTTTTTTCCCGCTATGGCAAGAACGGGCGTGCTGACAAATGAAAAGCGGGGGAGGGATTCGAGTGAGATACCGTTGTCCACGCAAGCTTTGACCGTCTGCTCCGATATTGACTGAATCGAGTTGACAAGCTCAATACGTTTTTCGCGGGAAAGCCCCATGGACAGCCCCATCATATTGCAGAAAAAGCGACTCTTTAGTTGCGAGAGCATCTTGAGATTGCCGTTAATCATATCATCGGATATAACATCCTTGCCGACAAGCCACGGACTTATCAATATTGCCTTGGAAATAAGTTCGGGGCTTTCGGAAACAAGCTTGAACGCGAGCTGCGCCCCAAGCGAGAAGCCGACAAGATATGCGGGAGCATAGTCCTTCATAAGCGTCCTTATCTCATCAACGGCGGATTCGGTTTCAAACAGCTCGTTCGCCGCTTTCCCAAAGCCCTTTATATGGGGGATTATGAGATGATAATGCTCCTTGAGCGGATACTGCTTTATAAATGTATCCGTAAAGAATGCACCGTGAAGCATTACCAATGCGGGATTCTTCTTGCTTCCGTATTCTTCAAAATACATATCCGACCCTCCGATTATGATGCGCATTGATTATAGCACAAACGGCAAGCCTGCGCAACAGTCCTGCCGTTATGAATATACAAAATGCAAATATGCTTCAGGGTGGAGCGCTATGCTTTACTGCTCCGCGGCATCGGCAAGATACTGCTCCCGTGTCAGCTCCAGATAGAGAATATCATTCTTCCTGCCGACGTCCCTGAATCCAACCGCCTTATGGACTTTATACGCCGCATCGCGTGTGGTTTCAAACTCGTTGTGCAGGCGGGAGATTCCATTGACGTTGAATGCCCTGTCAAGGAGCAGACGAAGCCCCTGCTTCCCATAGCCCTTGCCTCGCTCCGGCGCATAGATAACGATGCCCATATCGTACCAATCTTCATCGGGATTGTAGTGATAGTTCACGTCGCCCACAAACGCTCCGTCCGACACACGCTGCAAATAGGCATAGAATCTCTTTGGCTCGTTCCCGATAAAACAGACCTGCAAATTCTCCCAATCGGATTCCGCGTCGGGTATGCAGCCATCCGGAGGAAACCACGGCGCGTTATAAGCCATTGTATCGGGATCGGACAGCATCTTCACATAGAACCCGCCGTCTTCGGGACGCGGAATGTAAAGCCGCAATTCCGGCTCTGCCGGAGTGGTATCCTTGTTGTGCTGAACCATAGTCTGCCTCCAATCATTATCGGGTGAATTTATTATACAACAGCTTATCGGGCGGTTCAAGTATTGTTCAGCATCTTTAGAACATATTTTTCTATGTCGTCAAGATTGATCGAGCCTCTTGCTCCGGGATATGCTTCATCAAAGTAAATAAGCCCTTTGTCGCTTGACAGGAATACCCAACGCATTCCGTCACCCAAGCCGCAATCCGCAATATCACGAAGCATCAGAACTGCTCCGTTCATTTCAAAAAATGATTCGTTATCATAAAGTCGGGGCATAAATATACCCTCCATTCCGACTTCAATCTGCGAAATGATTCCCGAATCCTCAAGTCTGTTCTATGGCATTCTCGTCGCGCTGCAAGTACAGGTCAACTATCAGGTTGTCGTCCAATTCTTTCATCTCCTTTAGTACAATGTGCTTTACCATCAATTTCTTGAATCGAAGAATTCTTCAAAATCGCTCAATGCGTATATCCTCACGCGTGTGAATTCATCTTCATCGAACCGTTTTTCGATCTGTTCAGCAAGGTAGCTGTCGGTTTTCTTTATATAATTATCGAGTTCATTGAGCAGGTTGACGTTACGGGAATTCGTCAAAGAAATGCCCGCTTCTTCACCTAATGAGCCTGCGAATCCATTCAATGCTATGAGATATGCTTTTTTTGAGTTATCATATGATAAGTACAAGGTGGTGTAATCAGGGCCGATCATGGCATATGCGTTATCGTAATGTGCATTCTCACCCCATCTATCCCATGAGTTAAGGAATACAAGAAGCCTATTGCCATATGAGAATATAGGGGATGTAAAATGATACTTTGAATTTTCATTCTGAAGAAGGACTATTTTATCGGGGATGCTGCCCTTGTAAACCTTTTCTACTTTTGCGTCAAATAATGTAAACATACCGAACTCGGAGAGCCAGTTGCCGACCGTAACTATGCACACGGCGTCCGCTTCATCATATGCTGACGCATAGTTGTATAATTTGCGATATTGTGTTTCGGATTGGCTGCTGCCCTCTCTTACAGGCGGCATTACGGCGTCGTCCGGTATTTCGACCGCATCGAAAAAAGCCGTTGTATCATTAGGTCTTATTGTTTTGGTAATGATGACAGCCGCTCCTATAACAAGGCATAAACACGCCGCAGCAACGCCCCATCCAATCCATATGCGATTTTGCCTTTTCGGAACTGCGTCGGCTGACTCTACATAAGCGGCGTCAATAAGCTCCATTTTATCCAATAATTCGGTTCCGTTCATATTTTGTAACCCTCTCTTTCAAGATGCTCCCTAAGCCTGTTGCGGCAGCGGAAAAGCGTGGTTTTGACCTTGCTTTCGGAAACGGAAAAGCGTTTTGAGATATCGGCGGTTGAATCCAGATACCAGTAACGGCGTATGAATATGTTGCGCTTTTCCTCATCCAAACGACCTAAAAAAGCGTTGATGGTTTCCCGCAGGGCAATGTCGTCAATGGAGAATTCGGCACCGCCGGACGCAGGCAGGCATTGCTCCAGCTCATTGCTCAACTCGCATATATACGCGCTGCGCTTCAATCGGTTGTTGTAACGGCAGCAGTTCAACGCGATATGCCTTATTATTCGGGCGAGAAACGCATACAGATAATCCCTTGGTTCATGCGGAGGAATGGATTTCCATGCTTCCATGTATGTGTCGTTCTCGCATTCCTCGGAGGTCAAGCGGTCGTTGACTATCGAATGGGCAAGCGAACGCAGACGCGCTCCGTATTTCTCGGAAGTCTGTTCTATGGCATTCTCGTCACGCCGCAGGTACAGGTTAACTATCAGGTTGTCATCCAACTCTTTCAGCCCCTTTCATGCGTATTTGAAAGACCCTTCATACAAATAAGCACCTTTTGGAACGCAAGGGTTACACTATCAAGTTTGTTTATGGATAATAAAAAATGAATAAATGATAAGTATTGTTGTAAAAGCGCGACGTTGAAACGGCAATAACCGTGAGCCGCGCCCAAGTAAGCCCAAGCATGGACAATAAAGCTTTTACCTCAGACTCAGCTTCATTACGATCTCATCGCCGTCCGCCTCGCCCGTATGACGAAATCCGAGCTTTTCATAGAGCTTTCGAGCTGCAATATCCCCCTCAACGTAGCAGAGGATCACATCATCATACTTCCCGTCGTCCTTCATCATTTGCAGAATCAATGCCGCGGCTTCATATCCGAACCCGTTTCCCTGATAGCGTTGGTCGATAAAGAATTGACTGAAATCATACGCATGTTCATCTTCGTAGTCAAAATCGTGATACATCGCCATGCCGACGGGCAAATCATCATTGTATATGACGAATGCCCGACTGCGGCTGTTTCGATAGGCAAAGGCTCTCGCAAGAATACCCGCGCTGTCCGAAACAAAACGACGCTGATCCTCGCGCACACGAAGTCCAAGTCTCCAATTCTCAGGCGTAACGGTTTCCAAATGTATCATGGCTTTATTATCCTCGTAAAGAAAAGCATAAAAGAAGTCTATGATGTTTGCATCATCGTCGCAAGCGTAACGCTAAGAAAAAACAAACGTAACGTCTGCTGTCTCAACAGATCAGAATCTATCGTTTTATGAATAAAGGCATATCGTATTCATCTTTTCCGTTTTCTTCAAATCCGATGGATTTCCAAAAACGAATGGAGTTTTCTTTTTGACTGTTGATTTCATAGTACTTTGCTCCGTCCAATCTCGTGTGGTCTTCCAGCGCATAAAAGCATCTGTGTCCTGTGCCATTGCCCCTAAACTCAGGGAATACCCAAAAGTCTAAGATAAAGCATTTTCCGTCTTCGCTTTGATAGGTATTATACTGTGCAGCACCGATCCGTACATTTCCATCTACAAAATAAACCATGTGATGTTTATCAATTTCTCTGATCATGTGTGCTTTGATTATGCCTCTATATTCATCACCGGAAAAATAAGCTATGTCTTCCTCGTCCTCAACGATCCCGTCATTTATCAGATATCTGAGATGAAGTTTCCAAAACTCCTCAATATTTTCTACCGCTATTTCTTCGATGCTTATCATCTTACCTCTCCTCGAATCTTGACTATCGCCACAATTATACCATGCCCTGTTGATAATAACAAGAAATAAAACCTCTCCTGTCTTGGTAGACAAAAGAGGTTTTTTACATGGCGGAGAAGCAGGGATTTGAACCCTGGCGCCCCTTCGCAGAGCCTACTCCCTTAGCAGGGGAGCCCCTTCGACCTCTTGGGTACTTCTCCAAATCGGTATTGGCGGAGAGAGAGGGATTTGAACCCCCGGTGCCTTTCGACATCACCGGTTTTCAAGACCGGCGCCTTCAACCACTCGGCCATCTCTCCAAACGTCAACAAAACTATTATATCAAACACATTTGAAAAAGTCAAGGTAAAAATCGGAATACGAATAATATATAATTACAAGCCGCAAATATGCAAGAACAGGGCAAATAATATATTTGACAATCGCTTTTTTTGTTGTATAATGTTTATGCTGAATTTAATACGGACGGGTTCCCGAGCGGCCAAAGGGAGCGGACTGTAAATCCGTTGTCACAGACTACGATGGTTCGAATCCATCCCCGTCCACCATGAAAGAAACCTCTTTTGTCTGCCAAGGCAAAGGAAGTTTCTTGTTGTTATAGCTGACATGACATGATATAATTATACTGATACAGTATTTGAGCCGAAGTTTTCTTATCGAGGAGGCCCCAGATGCTTTATTTTGTTGTTTTTCTCATTGGGTTTCTGTTGAGCGGTATCTGGATTGCATGCAACATCTTTATATCTCAACGATTGAAGCGTTCAGAGACGGTGTTGATGTTCCGCCCCTTGTTTTCTGCCATCATACCGACAATCGTTGTTTATTTGCTGATCGGTGATCATCCTTTCCATTTTGAAACGCTGCTTGATTATAGGGTATGGATCATCGCTGCAGCGGCAGTTGCGGCAACATGTGTCATCATGACGCTTGGCCTGCAAAAAAATGAAACCTATAAAGCTGCTGAATTGATGGAGATGTGCGTAGAGGCGGCCTGCATGGAAATACCGCAGAGAGCCATGATGCAGACTTTTGTCTTATGGTTGCTGGAAAAGTGGGACTTGAATCCTATATGTTGCATTTTGATTAACGCGCTGATCTGGTGCGCAGGCATTCTGTTTCAAGCAGTTGTCATTCAAAAACAATCTGCAGTTAAAAAATTGACAATCGAGCTGATATCATCCTTTGTGTTTTCCATCGGGGTTGGCTATGTTTTCTATACTGCCGGGTGCATTCTCCTTCCCATGGCAGCGCACGCTTTGGAAAGGTTTTTGATGAACTATCATAGAAAGACAATCCAGGGTTCGACTGAATAAGCAGAAAGAATGTCTTTTAGGTGGTCTTTCTATGCCTTGGTGTCCTTTTACGCGGTCTTACACAACAAAAACCTCTTTTGTCTACCAGGGCAAGAGAGGTTTTTTCGTTGCAAAGCGGGGTCGAATATGGTATGATCATTTTTGTAAATCAAGATTTGGGGGAAAATAATGAAATGAGTTTGCGAGCAGCATTGGAGTACATAGATGATGCAGTATGGTTTGGTGACGGAGTTTGTATCAGACCGATTCAAACGCAGGAAGAACTCGCTTATGCAGTTTTCGAATGTCAGTTGGATGAAGAACAAAAAGAACTTGTGAATCCGGCAGGCTTTTCAATTGGAAGAGCATATTTGTACCCCGAAGATAATGTTCCGTGTCTGATTTATGACGAGAATAGAGAACCGATTGGTTTCATTTCTTTGTGTAAATGGCTGGGCAATGGCAATGCCTACTCGTGGAGTTACTATATTGACAAAAAGCACCAAAACAAAGGATATGGCAAAAATGCCGCCGCCTTGGCGATCCGTATCCTGAAAGCAGCAGATTCTCAAAAGACAATTAAACTATCAACAGAGGAGAGTAACGAAAAGGCACAGTGTTTGTACATTTCGCTCGGTTTTCAGAAACTGCCGGAACGCGATGGCGATGATATTGTCTTTGGTTTATAAAATCTCGTTTGTCGAGGTGATCGTCGCGTATCATTTTGGAGCTCTTTCACATGAAAGAAACCTCTTTTGTCTGCCAGGGCAAGAGAGGTTTTCTTGTTGTATCATAAAAGTGAACATGGTATAATCATCTCAACAAATCGGGATTTGTGGAGGTTAGGAATTAATGGAACGTATTAAATTCAAATATCATCCAAATCTGTATAATGATGAAGTGCTGATCCATGAGGAAGGTGTCTGCAATTGTTGCGGAAAGAAAGTGTCGGAGTATATCGACATGGCATATTCAGCAAAAGACATAGACTGTATCTGCTTATCATGCATTCATGACGGAAGCGCCGCAGAAAAGTTAGACGCTGAATTCGTGCAGTTTGCCGAAGAGGTATCTGATCCCGAAAAACGGGATGAGCTGTTTAAGCGCACGCCAGGTTACATTTCGTGGCAGGGAGAAAACTGGCTGGCATGCTGCGACGATTATTGCGCCTATCTTGGCAGGGTTGGTATACAGGAACTGGAGGAACTCGGTATTAAAGAAGAGGTCCTTAAGGACTACGCCGCTCAGGCTCCTTCATATCCAATAGATGCTGTAGAGGAACATCTATATAAGGATGGGGACCTGTGTGGGTATCTTTTTCGGTGTCTTCACTGTGGTAAGTACAGGTTATATGTAGATGCAAGCTAAATGCTGTTAGCGCATATATAACAGCAAATTCCGGTTTGTCGAGGAATACGGCGCGGAGGTCAAGACATTAATTCCGTGCGCTCGTCTGCAAACTGGTGTACTTTTTCGCTTTTCTTCCTATGGTTTCGTACCTTATTGCACGTCTTTCACATCAAAAAAGCGTTTTTTGTCAACCGACAAAAGGCGCTTTTTGAACGATGTGTTCCGCTGACGCGGAACGTGATGTCTCCTTCGGATGTGATGCGCGCTTCGCGCGTGATGTTTGGCTTCGCCAAGTGAAAGCGGAATACATTACATCACTTTGCGGCTTGCCGCAAAACATCCCTGCGAGCGAAGCGAGCAACATCACTTGCGCGAACGGCGCAAACATCACAGCCTTCTTTTGTCTACCAAGGCAAGAGAGGTTTCTTTATTGATTTAACGAATAGAGTTTAGTATAATCATCTCTGCAAATCGGTTTTTGCGGAGGTGAACTGCTATGGATATTGAAGTCTCACGTTTCGGGGAGAATGATATAGATACTGTATTTGCAATACAGCGGGCGGCATATGAATCTTTGTATGAAAAGTACCATGACGACGGTACAAATCCGTATACGGAGAGCAAAGAAACTGTTTTTCGCAAATACACAAGAGAGGGTACGACAGGTTATCTTTTTGCTGTAGACGGAATAGCTGTCGGCGTGGTCAGGATCAATATAGATGATACAAATAAAACCGGACGCGTCTCCGCCCTGTGCGTCCTGCCAAAATATCAAAACAAAGGGATTGCACAAAAGGCATTGTTGGAAATTGAAAGATTGCATCCCGATATTGAAAGGTGGTTTCTGGACACCATTTTGGAAGAGGCAGGCAATTGTCATTTGTATGAGAAGATCGGGTATAAAAAGACCGAAAAAACGGAAGTGATCAATGAAAAAATGACTTTAGTCTTTTATGAAAAGAAATAGGCTGATTTCGATGGCTGCGTTCCTATGGTGTACTTTTCGGCGTTCTTTCTATGGTTTGGCGCACTTTTGCGCGGTCTTTCACATGAAAAAAGCGTCTTTTGTCTACCGGACAAAGGAGGCGTTTCCGAATTATAAATGATGGTGCCTTTGGCAATGATGTCGCTTCGCCGATGATGTGTGCCGTATGACACATGAAAAGCAAACATCGCTGTACCGTGAGACTATTATCACCTGCATCAGCCGAGCAAGCATCATAAACCTATTTTGTCCGCTAAGAACGGGGAGGATTTTTCTTGCAATGACCGGATGAAATTGGTATAATCCGATTGGCAGATTATGAAACGGCGGGGAACAGACATGATCACAATTCGTAGATTTGTCCATGAAGACGCGGAGTCCTTGCAGAAGACATTGTACCCGGATATGTCAATGGATGTCATTATAAAAATGATAGATGAATGGAGTACCTGCGTCTGCAATGGACGTTTTTTTGAAATATTCGCCATCATTTCCGATGAGAAGGTCGTCGGGTATGTGTCCTTGTATGAACACAGCAAAACCGTTGTTTCAGCAGGCGCAGAGGTGGTTGCGGAAGAGCGTTGTAAGGGAGCGGCTTCGGAAGCTGTTTCATTGTTGATTCAGTACGCGGCGGAAAAGCGCTATCGGATAATACTCGATCAAGTACGCAAGGATAACGCAGCAAGCATTCGTTTGCACGAAAAGCTCGGATTTGAAAGCGACGGATATGTTTATCGGAATCAGCGAAATCAGGAAGTGGTTCTGTATTTGAAGCCGATTTCATAAACGATGTGCTTTTGAACGATGTGTTTCGACGGAACGTGATGTGTCCGGAGGGCGTGAACCATACAAGCTTGACGCGGTTGACGTCATTTTGTTATTGAAGCTTTGAAGCGGGCGTGATATAATCGACAAGAAGCATTGAAAGCTTTGTAAGGGGCTATCCATAACAGGCTTGAGCAGCTTACAGTCAAAGCGTCGGCATGGAGAAAAGGAGAGCAAATGTGAAAAAGACAAGACACATATTGAAAATAATCGGGATAGCCTTTGGCGTTTGCCTGGTTCTTGTGGGCGTGCTTGCCGTATATGACAAGATAATGACAGGCATTGAATCCGATGAGATAGTTCCCAATGGGAAGATGATCGACGTAGGTGGCTATTCCGTCCATGTCTATACGGAAGGCGATAATGAAAAGGATGCAACGCTGGTTTTCCTGTCCGGCTCTGCGACCGTGGCTCCCGTCTATGATTTCAAGTCCATATACCGCTCGCTGTCGAACGAATACAGAATAGCGGTGGTGGAAAAAGCCGGATATGGGTATTCGGATATAGTTGACGTTGAGCGGGATATAGCTACTATAGTTGAAGAAGTGCGAAGCGCGCTGTTATTGGCAAATATCAAAGGTCAATATGTGTTGGTTCCTCACTCCATGTCGGGCTTGGAGGCTGTTTACTGGGCGCAGAACTATCCCGATGAGGTTGCGGGAATTATAGGAATAGATATGTCTGTTCCGTATAGTTATGACAAATTTGACTTCGGCATAACAAAGCGTATGTCAACGCTTGGACGTATATCCAAGGCATTGGGACTGCTCAGGATACCGGGCATTTATCCCGTCAATGAGTCGCCGTTGAATGAAAACGAGATCAAACAGCAGCGGCTTTTGATTCACAGGAATGCTGTAAACCAGGTCTATATTACGGAGGGCAATACCGTATATGACAATGCGCAAATCGTAAAAGCCGGAGGAGGTATCTCCTGTCCGATACTTATGTTTTGCTCCGACGGCACTCAAATCGGAGATTCCTGGATACCCGCGCAGGAGAGGTTTGCGGAAGAGAATCATGCCAAGCTGGTTTACTTTGACTGCGGACATTATATTCATTATTATAAAAGTGATGAGATGGCTGTGGATATTCGATTATTCATGGAAGGCTTGGGTAATGCTAATAGTATTGAATAAAGCGAAGAATGCTTTTTTCCGTTTGAAGTGAATTGTTTGCCGCGTAATGTCGGATTAAGCCGTGCGGTAACAAAGCCAAATAGCTGTTGTCGCGTGCTGATAGGTACGCGACATTTTTTACGTCATATGCCTGCTTGAGCCAACATAGAGTATTAAAAAACACACGGAGGCTCAATATGGAATACAGACGGAGAAAGAGTACAAGAAGACGAAACGAGAGCGCGGGCGGGGGCTTGAGGGCATTTATCCTGCTGCTGATATTCGGTGCTACAGCGTATCTGATACTCGGAACAGGTCTTGGAAAGAGGATGAAGGAGGGATATGCTATGTCGCTGCTTGATAGCTGCATGGGCAGGTCAGGCAGCGCGTCGGCGAACAATGAGGTTATCGGCACATCAAATCCGCTTGTGAACGCAACTTTGCAGGCTCCGAGCATTACGGCGGCTCCCACGGGAGAAACGGTTGAAATATCAATGCCGGCGATAGATGTTTATATGATCCAGATGGGGTTTTATAAGACGGAGACAGAATGCGCTCCTGCCGCAGCGGAGCTTAAAGCAATGGGAGCGGCAGGGTATGTCTATAATGACAATGGGGATCTAAGACTTATAGCCGCAGCCTTCTCGGATGAAGCATCTGCTCAGAGCGTTAAGGAGCGGGTTTCAGCGGAGGGACACGACTGCATAGTTTACCACATAGCAAGGAACGGCGTCGATCTGCTGATAACCGCAGACGCTGAAAAGATGCTTCCGATAAGGACAGCATTCACGTTGGCGGAGGACGCGATAACACAGCTTGATGAGCTTTCCATCGACTTTGACGCGGAGTCGAGAAGCGTTGAATACGGGCTTGAAGTGCTTTCGGAGCTTAGGACAAATGTGGATAATGCCATGACGGGAATAGCAGACTCGGCGGAGCAGAGTGAAATGCTGAAGCTCGTTCTGACATACTATTCGGAACTCGATTCCTATATTAAGCAGGCGTCCGCAAACAGCGCGGATAGGGTTTCCTTTGCATCCTCACTAAAGGAATTGAGGATTCGTTCTGCGCTCAGGTATGCGCTGCTTTTGCAGGAAATAGGGGGCTGAGGGAGCTTTTCTGCTGGAAAAAACGGCAATGCCTTTATGATTCCTTACTTTCAATCTGTATCTGTTAATGCAAAAAATCGTTAGCACTGATAATGAAATTAAGCTTTTTTTCAAATAATCTATAAAATTTGTCAAAAACAACTTGACATTGAATGAAAATGTTATATAATAGACACAGATATTTATGAAAGGGGAGTTTGTATGATTATTAAGGATGTTTCCGCCGCCGAATTGGAGGTTATGGTTAAGATTTGGGAGGCGGAAAAGCCGACCACAATCAAGGATGTTTGGCATGCTGTTGGAGAAAACAAATGGACTTACCAGACGGTTCAGACATTCGTTAATCGTCTTCATATGAAGGGCTTCATTGAGATGGTCGGTAAGCGTGTTCGCAGCTTTGAATATGTTCCTTGCGTAACCCGTGCTGAATATCTTGCTCTGACAAAAGGACATCTCTTCAACGGCGAACCCGGTGCTTCCATTGCTGATCTCATAAAGGCGTTCTATGCTAATGGCAACATCAAGCAGAAGGACATCGAGGAGATAGCCGAGTGGATCAAGGAAGTTAATAAATAATACAGATTTTCAAACCGAAAAAGGCTGCCGTGTGACAGCCTTTTTGCTTGCTTTGGGGCTGATATGCCCATACTGAGTAAGAACGTGAATGAAAAAACTGCCTTCTCCTGCGAGGAAAAGGGGAATCGCCACAACACGGGATGAAGTTGTCGCCGACCCTGCCTTCCCCTGTGAGGGGAAGAGGAACCGCCGCCTCAGCGGTGGTGGATGAGGTGGCAAAAACTCAATGAGCACTTGGCTTTTTCGATAAAGCTGTTGCTTCCACCTCATTAGCCGGACTGCGTCTGACAGCTTCCCTTCAAAAGGGAAAGCGGGCGAGCAACCTGCCTCCCTTGAGTCAGGGGAGGTGGCGCGGCGCGGTAAAGCCGCCGCGACGGAGGGGTTGTTTCCCTTGCTTTGCTTTTTTGATTTATGAAGGTCGTTTGAACTGTACGCTCCCGACCTTACCTGCGTAAGGGAAGGTGGCTTTGAGGCAGTATGCAGTATGCAGAATGCCGAAAAGACGAAAGGGTCGCTTTCCCGCTCGGCTGACAAACCCCAAACGCGCTAAAGATGCCTGCCTTCCCCTACGAGGGGAAGGGGAACCGCCGCCTCAGCGGTGGTGGATGAGGTGGCAAAAAGCTTAACGAATATTTGTTTTTTCGATGGAGCCGATTCTTCCACCTCATCAGTCAGATTGAGTCTCCCTCAATGGGGAAGCCAAGGAAAGCGGGCCTTGTCCGCAGTCCGGCTCTTAAAATGTTAAACCTGCGACCAAATGGCAGCGCGGTAGAGATTGGTTGTAAGCTATAAGCGGTTAAACTGACACTTGCCAAAGAGTCAGTTAATCATTAACTACTGAAAAAAATAAAAAACAGAGGTTGTTTTAATATGATAAAAGTATACTGTTACAGCAGATGTACCACATGCAAAAGGGCTTTGCAATGGTTGGATGAGCATGGGATAGAGCATGAAGTAATCGACATAAAGGCGGAGCATCCTGACGAGGATGCGCTTCGTCGGTATTATGCCATGAGCGGATTGCCTCTCAAACGCTTTTTCAATACAAGCGGCATCCAATACCGGGAGCGGGAGCTTTCCAAAAAGCTGCCCGATATGACAGAGGACGAGCAGCTTCGTCTGCTTTCCACCGACGGGATGCTGATAAAACGCCCGCTTGTTGTCGGAGCAAACCTCGTGCTGACAGGCTTTAGGGAGGCGGAGTGGGAGGAAAAACTGATGCGCGTCTGAAAATATTGACGTTTTTTTATGAATCCGCGTTAAAATGCAGTTGACAATATTTAGAAAATGGATTAGAATTAATATCGGAAACAGAATAACGCGGCAGTCGGGAAGGCGATACCAGCACCCTCCCGACCTGCATATGTGAAAGGCACGCATACACAACGGGTTTATTACCCGCACACGCATTCATATTATACGGGAAGTTTCAATCATTTTCAACATCCTCTTTGGGAGCAATGGAAGCTTTCCGAGGTGCGCGAGGCTGTGTATGTAAGGTACATAGCCGTTTTTGTTTTCCGAAAGTCATTGGGACAGGGCAACCTGCCCCAAGGGGATCGCTTTCGGGCTGTGCGCTTCGGAAGGCTTTTCTGTTACCCTGTTGAAAAATATATTTTTTCAACGCCCGCCAAAAACATCAAAATCAAAAAAGAGGAGGAACAAAAACCATGAAAAAACGTGTCTTGGCAGCCGTAATCGCGGCAGTATTCGCAGTCCTCAATGTCGCTTCGGCTCTGCCCGTTTTCGCGCTCGACGAATCGACTATGAGGTATCCCACCCCCGAAGGCTATAACGACAATGACTACCAGAAGCTCGTCGCATTCCTCGAACAGACCGACGATGAGGGCGTGAAAAACGGAGAAAAGCTGAGTGATAATTATGATCCCAATGATCCCGCAACTTGGGGAACATATTGGAATGGTCAAAGATTTCAATGGATTGAATCGGATGGCGAACTCAGGATACAAATAATATATGGAGAAAGTTGCGGACTTTGCGGACTCCTTGACGTGAGCGGCTGTACCGCGCTTGAGGAGTTGTGGTGCTCCTCCAACAACCTGACCACGCTTGACGTGAGCAACAATACTGCGCTTCAGACTTTGTATTGCGACTTCAACAATCTGACCACGCTTGACGTGAGCAGCAATAACGCGCTTGTGTATTTGTATTGCGGCTCCAATAACCTGACCACGCTTGACGTGAGCGGCTGTACCGCGCTTATGACTTTGTGGTGTAGCTACAACAACCTGACCACGCTTGACGCGAGCGACTGTACTGCGCTTACATATTTGTCTTGCCACGACAACAACCTGACCACGCTTGACGTGAGCGGCTGTACCGCGCTTGAGGATTTGGATTGCGACGGCAACAACCTGACCGAGCTTGACGTGAGCGGCTGCACCGCGCTTGGGAATTTGGATTGCCAAGACACCCACCTGACCGAGCTTGATTTGAGCAACAACACGAAGCTTCCAATCGACCGCATATACACAGAAGGAAAAGGATATATTGGTTATTACCGCAACTTCAATTATAATTTTACTTGGCTATATGCAGTACCTCAAGATCGTGAGAGCTTCCTCGGCTGGTACAACGAGGACGGCGAATTGCTTTCAACCGATGCCGAATGGAGTATAAATGGCAGAACCGAAAAGGTATTCATCGCCAAATTCACGGGCGGCGAGCCTGAGATCATCCCCGGCGATGTCGACGGCGATGGCGAGCTGACGTTCAACGACGTGACGGTTCTCTATTACTATCTGCTAAACGGCGATATGACGGGCATGACGCTTGAGAATTTGGCGAGTGGCGATCTCAACAACGACGGCGTTATAAGCGTATCCGACATAACACTTATGTACAACCTCCTGCTTGGCGGCAATTGAACCTGATCCGATCGGCTGATTCTTCACACCGAAAAGGATTGCTTTGCCTCCGCGCCATAAAGCGGTTTCCAACAGCATGTCCTTTGTAAAACCCCAATATTTTGCCCCAAGGAGATTTCCTTCCCTTGGGGCTTTTATAACGCATCCATTCAGTAAGTGCCTCATATTCTCGATTCTTGAAATTTAGTAATTGCAAATTAACTTGGCTCCCATTGTCAAGGGGAGCTGTCAGCCGAGCAGAGCGAGGATGACTGAGGGGTTGAAAGCAACTAAAAAACTCAAGTGAGATATAGGAAAGCGACCCTTTCGTCTTTTCGGCATTCTGCATACTGCCTCAAAGCCACCTTCCCTTACGCAGGGAAGGTCGGGGAGCATGCAGCCCGACCGACTTCATGTGAAAGGCCAAAAAACATAAACAAAATAAAGAAAAACAACCACTCCGTCTTTTCGGCATATTGCCTCAACGCCGGGGCTTAGTGCAATAGCCCCTTTTCTTTTATACAAAAAGGCTGTTCTCAATCCTCATCCACCATTCTGAGGTATTTTCGCCTGAGATACCAAGCCTGTTTGAATGATATTTCATGTTCAACCTCTGCGGCGTTTATATCGGCGTTCAGGTTAACCATGCAGTCCCATAGATGATCCGGACATCAGGAGCTTTAACAGCCCCGGATAAATGAAAAAGATTAATATACTAAAATAGGCGTTTTTCTGTATTGACAATTCACTCAAGTTAGCTTATACTAACCGTGGTGTTGATTTATGCTTTTGGCAATAAAACCTGTTTTACTCTCATTTGAAAACAAACTGCGGTCGTTGACAGATGCACCGCATTTATTTTAAAAGCGGAGTTAGCGGCTGGTAACTGCCTGCGGTATAAACAGCATACATCATGAAAGGAAGGAACACAATGAAGAATTGTAACCCTAAAAGGATTTGTGCCGGTTTAATCGCTTTTCTTATGGTATTCAGTGCATTTTCCGGTGCCGGAGCTGTGGCTGCCGCTGATGCAACAATGAGAGATGCGGCTTATACCGGTGAAGCGACCGTTCTCGATACAGAGGGCGATTTTGCGGACTATGGTCTTACTGTCGATGTGGTGATGAATGGCAGCATAATAGAATCCATAACCGCCGCGCATGACTCAGAGAGCTATGACGAGGATAACGATCCATACTGGAATTATGCCGTAAACGGGAGAACGCGCGGAGGCGTTTTCTATCCGAGCCCGCTTTCTCAGATAGTTGAAAAACAGTCAACCGAGGATATAGACGTCGTCTCCGGAGCGACCCGTACATCAGTTGCTCTCATAGAAGCAGTTAACGATGCGTTGTCAAAAGTTGACAATGAGGAGCCCGGCACCTATGTTCTTATGAACATTCCATATGACAAGTTCTATAATGCGGAGGGTGTATCTGTATTCGATATTGACGCCATGTCCTCCGCAACGAGCAAGGTAGGCAATGTCAATAAGGCAGGCGGATCATATCATTCCGCGCAGACAGCGGATTATGATGAAGAAGGAAACATAGTTGCAGTAGGCAAGGAAAATGGAGCTCACCTTGAGGGAGTTATATGGCCTGTGTATGTAGAGGACGCAGATGTACTCAACTCTGCGGAAGCACTTGGCGGTATAGAGATAACGGACGATCGTACCGTTATAGTTGCCTCGGCAGCTCATGGAAACACAAACGCGGTTGAGCTTGTCGGAAGGGATTCGATGATGGAGGCTCCCTCGTATTCGTATTATATTCTTGATGATGAACCCGCTTATTATATGAGCGCGGTTCTGAACAACGGTGAAATAGAGTTCAACGCCGTTGAGAATGAGCATGTTGAGCTTGAAAAGCTTGAGATGGGTGTGAGCTACAGTACCCACTGGGGTGATGTTCAGTTTGATATAATCAACGCAGACGAGTTACAAGGCAAGCAGGTGAACGCCATGATAATAACCGCGGAGGATGGAAATGCTGCGGGTATGATCCACCTTTACAATATCTGGGCATATAACTCCATAGCATGGAATGCCGATAACGTGGATGTTCTTGACGGGAAAACCATCACCTCCATCCGTTATTACTGCAATGACAAGCAGGGTAATTACTTCGTTTATGATTACACAGCAGACGAAACCATTCCGGTTGTTTATAAAGGTCAGGTGGAGGCTGAGTTCATCAATGCGGCAAGTGTAGGTGTCTCAGGCATTCCCGAAGACGCCGAGAACGTGACCGCGATAGTCTACTATTCCGTTGGCAAACAGAGGACATATCTCACCGAAACCTATGTTGACGAAAACGGAAGGGTACAGCCGATATATGTTCCGGTTGAAAATGGAAGTATTGCGCTTGTTTCGACGCTTGACGAGGAGAAGACTGTCACGGTTGAATTCCTTTGCGATAACTATATAATCCGCAAGACAACAGCGGTTTATATACCTCCCATGCTTGGAGACATTGACGGCGACGGAGAGGTCAGCGTACTTGATGCTATACTTGCGCTGAGGTTTGCCATGGGACTTGACGAATTTACCGATACACAGATAGCGGCAGGCGATGTAAACGGCAGCGGAAACATAAATACGACCGATGCATTGCTGATACTTCGATACTCGATGGGTTCGCTTGAAGCATTCCCCACATAAGCTCTGAACCTTTACCATCGGTATGCGTGATGCAGCACAGCTTTCATCGCGCATACCGGTGAACTTGTTTAGGACAATGAAAAAGTATAAAAATGACCTCATTCTTTTCGGGGCATTGCTCATGGTTTTTTTTGCTGTAATCATATGGAATCTGTTTACCGCAAAGCCGGGCGGCTTTGTGGAAGTAAAGGTTGACGGAGAGCTGATTACTGCATTTCCCCTTTCAAACAATATTGAATATGAGATAAACGGAATTAACAATGGAAAAAACATTTTGATAGTAAGGGACGGAGAGGCATGGATAGAAAGCGCATCATGTCCCGATGGTCTTTGTGTTAATATGGGGCATATACGCAATACAGGAGCTTCCGTTATATGCCTGCCCAATAAGGTGGTAATTGAGATAGTAGGCGATGCGACGGACGATGCATCCGTGGATATTGAAGTCGGACAATAGATGAATAACAGAAACAGAATAATAAAAAGCGTACCCGTCTACAGCATGTTGATTGCGCTTGCGCTCATATTGAGCTATGTTGAGGCGCAGTTTCCTCCTTTTTTTGCCGTGCCGGGTATGAAGCTTGGACTTACGAATACGGTCGTACTGATAACGCTGTATCTCAAGGACAGCAGAAGTGCAGTTTTTATTAACATTGTAAGAATATTGATAGTCTCGATACTCTTCGGAAACGGCCTGAGCTTTGTTTACAGCATGTCGGGAGGACTTCTCAGCGGAGCCGTTATGATACTTTTGAAGAAAACCAACAGGTTCTCGATAACCGCTGTCAGTACCGTAGGAGGAGTTGCCCATAATTTGGGGCAAATACTTGCAGCCATGCTCATAATGAGTACTTCCGCAATAGCATGGTATATGACAGTATTGTGGATTAGCGGTATGGCAAGCGGTGCGCTGATAGGTTTTATAGGAGGAATACTATGCAAGAAACTCAAAAAATACGCATGAAAACAGTAATTTCGGCGATATTGATAAGCCTGCTTGCAATGCTTTCAGCGGCTTGCGCAGCAGGAACCGCATCAAATAATGCGGAACAAATACACACTGCAAGCGGTGAGGTATTCGCAATGGATACTTACATGAAAATAACATGCAGCGGACAGAGGAGCGAGGAGGCACTTGAAGCCGCAATAGCGGAGATACAGAGGCTTGATGCTCTGCTTTCGGTATCGGGAGAGGAAAGCGATATAAACGCTGTGAACACGTTTGGCAAAGCGAAGATAAGCGAGGATACTGCGCACATAATCGAAAAGGCGCTTGAAATATCACGTGCCACGAATGGAGCTTTCGATATCAGCATATATCCGATAATGCGGCTTTGGGGGTTTACCGATTCGGAGTACAGGGTTCCGCAAAAGGAAGAACTTGAATCGGAGCTTGAGCATGTGGGCTTTGAAAAGCCGATATTCACACAGGACAGTCTTGAGCTTGGCGACGCACATGGCATAGATCTGGGAGGAATAGCAAAGGGTTTTACATCGGACAGGTTGATGGAGGTGTTCGATAGCTACGGCATGGTTTCAGGCTGTGTTTCGCTTGGCGGAAATGTTCAATGCTATAAAAGAAAAACGGATGGAAATCTGTTTCGCTGCGGTATAGCTCATCCAATGTATCCCGATTCGAGCGTTTATCTTGGCGTCGTCGAGGTCGAGGACAGGGCGGTTGTAACATCGGGGGCGTACGAGCGATTCTTTATCGACGAAAGCAGCTCAAAACGCTATCACCATATAATCGACCCCAAAACAGGCTATCCTGCTGAAAGCGGGCTTTCCTCAACGACCATTGTGAGCAAAAGCGGAATGCTTGCCGATGCGCTTTCAACGGCATGTTATGTCATGGGACTTGAAGGCTCCATTGAATACTGGAAAGAATACGGTGAGGACTTCGACATGATACTTATGACGGACGATGGCGATATATACGTTACAGCACCGCTCGCTCAAAGCTTCACATCATCATTTCATGTGAACATAATCGGAGAATGAATATGGAAACGATTGTCAAAAACCGAAAAAGTCGGTTAGGCATTGCATGTCTTATGTTGCCTGCGCTTCTTGTCGGAGGCATAACCATAAGGGGAATTTGCAATCTGCCTGAACCGGAGGCACTGCCGGAAAAGCTTGCCGTCATGCAATACCAAACCGCACAGCCGCAGTTGGAGACTCCGAAGCCAACGCCGCTCTGTACGGCTCCTGCCGATGAAGATGAGCGTTTCGGAGAGGCGGGGAAAAACGAGAATTTTGTGGATGGCATTTTTCGCGGTACGGCACAGGGCTTCGGAGGAGAAATAACCGTTGAGGTAACGGTCGAGGGAGGAAGGCTGCAAAAGGTGGATTTGCTTTCGGCGGAAAAGGAAACGCCGAGATTCCTTGAAATGGCATTGGGTGTTATTGACCGGGTGCTGAAGGCGCAAAGCACGAATGTTGATGTTGTTTCAGGGGCAACATTCAGCTCTCGCGGTATTTTGAACGCGATAAAAAATGCGATCAGTGGAACCAAAGATGAAGGAGCGGACAAGACGTCGGAACCACCCGATCCGAATTCTCATAACGGCAAGCAGGTCATCAAGTTCGATGAGCCAAAGGGCTATAAGGACGGAGTGTATTATGGCTCCGCATTCGGCTTCCAGGGAGAGATCCGCGTCGCGGTTACTATCAAAAACGGAAGGATAGAGAGCATAAGAGTGCTTTCGGCCGAGCATGAAACAGATTCATATTTTGCAAGAGCGATGGCGGTCATAGGCAGGATAATAAAGGCAAATTCACCCAATGTCGATGTCGTATCTTCCGCAACATACTCATCAAACGGAATAATAAATGCAGTTAAACGTGCGCTGATGCAGGCAGGAGGGAACGATGAGCCGCAGACGGCAAATCCAACCAACAGCCCCAAACCATCGGAAACAGCAGCGGTGGGAGATCATCCCGTGCTTCCCATAACAGGTGACGGCAGTTTTGACGGTACGGCGATTTGCAGCGATAACAATTTCTTTGACTATACCGTTATGGCAGAGGTTGAAATAACCGATGGAAGAATAGTCAGCATAATAGTGACAAAGCTTGAGGACAGATCGGATGATCCGGAGGCAAATGATACCTATCTTAAAAACGCGGTGGATGGCAGAAGCATTGGTCAGACGTACTATGAGGGCATTCCCGATCAAATAATAACCAGACAATCGCTTGACGGGATAGACGCCGTCAGTCACGCAACATACAGCTCAATGGCGATCGTCAATGCGGTAAATAATGCGTTGGCAGAAAACGGAACCCCCGATTTAACGCCGTCACCTTCAGCCGAACCCGATCCGATTCCGACGGCGGAACCGACACAGAACCCTACACAAACTCTGATACCGGATGTATCTCCGACTCCATCGGATGAACCGCAGCCGACGCCGGATGTAACAGCGGAACCGACTCAAGAGCCGGGACACATGTTCGCCGATGGGGAATATGAGGCATTTGCCCGATGCAGCGACGATGATATGTTCGACTATATGCTCAAGACCGTAATCACGATCGAGGATCATTGCATAACCGCTGTATCGGTCGAAAAGACACAGGATAACTCAGATGATCCCGAAGCCAATGACCGCTATATTGATTATGCCGTAAATGGCAGAGTGCGGCAGGGTGTCAGATATATGGGCATAGTGGAGCAGCTCATAACAAAGCAGAGTGCCGATGAGCTTGACGTTGTCAGCAGCGCAACATACAGCTCAAACGCGCTCATTAGAATGGCTGAAGCCGCGCTTGCCGATGCGGAGCATAATGATACAGCCTCCGGTTTCGGCACGACGGGCGATATTGACGGGAAACCGATTGTTTATGGAAGTATAATTCCGGAAAGGGTTGAATATGAAACATCCTGTTTTTACTGTGAAGCTGATAAGCTTTTGCCTTATTGCCGCAGCACTCCTGATTTACGGTTTCGCCGCAAGCTCGCGTGCGCGGCTTGTGAAGGAAAACAGCGAAAAAGCGGCGGAGATAAGGGCATATAATGAGATGATTCAGCGCATGAGTACAGAGCATAATACGAATGAAAGCGACGCCGAGCCGGGTCATCGGTACAAGGATGGCACATATTCGGGAAGCGGTCAGGGCTTCGGCGGAGAAATAAATGTGACAGTCACGGTTAAGGATGACACCATCACAACAGTCTTGATAGAGAACGCACCGGGTGAGGACTCGGTGTATCTGGCGCAGGCGGAGGCCGTATTGGAAAGCATTATTACGGCGCAAAGCACGGATATAGATACGGTTTCGGGTGCGACATTCAGTTCAAAGGGCATTATCGAGGCGGTCAAGGCTGCACTTCGCGGCGCGGAGGAATGATATGGAGCGAAAAAAAGAAAAAGTGCTTACAAAGGCTCAAACAATGGCGAAGCAAAAAAAGCTGCATTTTATGCTTCGTACAGCAATAAGAACGCTATTTTTCCTGCTCATGCCGGGAGCTTTTGCCGCGTGCCTTAATGGAATAAAGCAGATATTCAGAAGCATCGCAGCGGGTGCGGTCATACAGCCGGATGGATTTATTGCCGTTTTACTGTTTTTTACCGTTTTTACAATGGTATTCGGAAGGCTGTTCTGCGGGTATTTCTGCGCTTTCGGAAGCCTTGGTGATTTCGTCTATTGGCTTTCGGGAATTGTCCAAAAGCGGGTGTTTAAAAGGAAAAAACAACTGACAATATCAGATAGATACGCCGTGCTGCTCTCAAAGCTTAAGCTTCTGAATCTGGCTTTTATAATCATCGCCTGTGCTTTTTCGTTCGATTCAGCCCTGACGGGTACAAGCCCGTTGGATGTTTTTTCAATGATAACATCATTCAACTTCAAACTCGGAGGATATACGGCAGGAATTATAGCCTTCGTGACGGTGCTGCTGCTCATGGCTTTCTGTGAACGCGGCTTTTGCAGATTCCTTTGTCCCATAGGAGCCTTTTTCACACTTCTTCCGGTATTCCCATTTGGGATACTCAAAAGGGATTCCGCGAACTGTATCAAGGGCTGTGATATATGTAAGCGCAACTGCCCGGTTAATATAAAGCTTGAGAATGATTCCGTTATGAATGGCGAGTGCATTTGCTGTGAACGCTGTATGTTCGGCTGTCCGAAATCGAACATTTGTCATTGCGAAAAACGATTGCTTGATTCCAAGATTATACCCCTGCTATTAAAGACAGCAGTGTTCTTCATAGCAGCAGCATTGCTCGGACTTTGCAGATTGTTTTAAACAGGCCCTCTTTAATGCTGTTGCTCGGTCAAATATCAAGAGGAGCCAATGCCCTTGATTCAAACGGCAATGCCTTGCTATCTTGGCTTTACAGAGTTTTAATTATGCTTCATCGGGAACCGATAATTCGTCGAATTGATATAACGGAAAAACGCTTATTATCTGCCGAATCTTTAGGTGTGTCTTATTATAATTAGATATGCTTCGGAGAGTGGCCTTATACGACACACTCTCCTCTGTGAAGTTGGGTGCATATTGGCAGTTCTGTAAAGCCTGTCAATCCTCATCCACCATTCTGAGGTATTTTCGCCTGAGATACCAAGCCTGTCTTGATGATATTTCATGTTCAACCTCTGCGGCGTTTATATCGGCGTTCAGGTTGCACCATGTGCAGTCCCATAGATTATCCCGACCTCCCGCATCCTCTATTGCCCAAGACTTTTCCATTTCCTCAATGGACTTCGAGAGATAAGACGGCAAGCCCTTCTCAAGATAGGTTTCGTCAAGCGGAAGCCCCGTTTCTTCATCATATTGTGAATTAAGTTTTTCTTCGTTTCTTTCATCGTGAGGGGCCATATATTACCTCCTGATTGCGTAAAACCTATCAATCGGCATAAAACTTGCTTCGTTCTATTTTACCTTGTTTTGCTTCATAACAGCTTTGCCGGTCATGTACCCCGGCAAGTATCGGTTTTACTAAGGAAAATGCTTCCTTCCCATATTCGATCCACCACTTCCCTTACACGGGGAGACAGATATGCTTGTCGTCAGGCTTTTTTACAGTCTAAAATCCGAACCAAGAATTCTAAGGAATATGTCCGAACTCACATCCACAAGCTCGTCGGGATACTCATAATCGGCGGTATGCAGGGGAGGCGTATTCTCGCCTGAGCCGATGCCGATAAAGAGGGAGGGGACATGATGTCCGTAATGTCCGAAATCCTCCGACCAGCGGAATGGCTCATCGAGCATTGAACACGCGATACCGTCATGCGAAAATGTCCTGACAGCATTCTCAAGAAGTGAATCATCATTCACGGTGGCGGGGAAGACGTCGAAGAAGTCAACGGTGCAGGAAAGCCCCTGCTCCGAAGCAAGCTTCTCGGCTTCGGAAGACGCATATGCGCGAAGGCTGTCAAGCAGCTCGGTATGCTCAGAGCGGAGTGTCACCCAGAGCTTGCCGTCGGATGCCGCGACGCCGAACGCACGCTTGCCGGTTTGCATTCCGACCACGGTCGCAAGCGTCATACACCCGTTTATGCTTGAAAGCTCCTGTGCGTAATGGGGTATTTTGAGCGCAAGAGAGGCTATGGCGGCTGTCGGATTGACGCCGTTTTCGGGATATGCCGCGTGAGTTGGATTGCCATTCATGACTATCTCCATACCGCAGGATGCACAGGCAAATGTTCCGCGCTTCAGCAAAACCTGTCCCATGGGCTTTCCGGGTATGTTGTGTGCGCCAACTATGGCGTTCACTTTTTCACGCTTAAAAAGCTCGCAGCAGACGGGTGCGCCCGCTCCGGTTTCTTCGGCAGGCTGAAAGAGCAGTATTACATTCTTTCCAATACGCTTTCCCTCAAGCTTCAAAGCAAGCGCAAGCAACGATGCCGTATGTCCGTCATGCCCGCAAAGATGCTTCGCGCTATCCCCATAAGGCACGGCGTCAAAATCCGCGCGAACCGCTGTTGAGGTGTCTGCATCTTCACGATGGACGGCGTACAGCCATCCGCGTTCGATATGTATTTCGAGCGAGGTGTGTTCCTTTAAAAAGTCGGCAATGAATTTCAGCGTCCTCTTTTCATCGAAGGCAAGCTCAGGCATATCGTGCAGAGTTCTCCTTGCGCGGAGGGCAAGCTCCTTTATTCCGATACTACTCATTACTCTTATTATCCTCTTTGTCGATGTATTCGGCTATTTCACATGCTTCCGAACCGCCGATCCTCAATGCGGCGGACAGGCTTTCATTGCTGAACCTGACGCCTGTCAAGAGCCGCGATATCTCGTCCGAGAGGTCTGCGCTGAGTGCATCTGTATAGACCTTCACGCTGTCAACACATCCGTTTTTGAGGTGCATGAGTATCTGCATCTCTCCAAATGAGAAGCGATCATCTATGGCATAATCGAAATTAGGCGATTGACCGAATCTCCATTCCCAAGAACGCTGCCTGTCGGTCAATCGACTGATGGCTTCTTGAGCGGCATCATCAAATATCAGCCGTTCGGCTGAACCGTATTCCCTCTCAAATTCCTCTATAACAAGCTCACGCATAGCCTCGACCGTCACAGGGGCCTTTTCCGTAAGGTTTATAACCCTTGAGCGGACGCTCGTAATACCCTTGGCGGCAAGCTTTTTTTTGGATGGATTGAGGTAATTGGCGAGCTTTGACATATCGCTTGATATGAGGAGCGTTCCGTGCATAGCGCGTGCGATTCCTGAGATTCCGTATGCGCAGCCGGAGAATTTACGCCCATCAACGGTAATGTCATTGCGTCCGTTCACCTCGGCGTTTATTCCAAGCCTTTTGCATGCCCGTATTATAACGAGGTTCTGACGATCCTTGTCATAGAGTTTTTCATTGGAGATGAATGAAAAATTGAGGTTTCCCCCGTCGTGGTATACCGCTCCGCCGCCAGTATGACGTCTGACAAGCTGTACGCCGTCTGCTTCCATGCGTTCTATATTGCACTCCCGCCACGCATTTTGATTTCTTCCTATTATAACGGCGTTTGAGTTGACGTAAAAGTACAGGGTGATGCCTGTCATCTTTCCGCTGCGGTACTGTTCGAGCAGGTATTCGTCTGTTGCGAGGTTTATATGGCCGTCCCCGCTTCGGCTCACAAATACGGTGTTCATGCTTAAATTATATCTCATGCAATGAAGCGGTTCAAGTTGAATAATGCCGAAAATATGATATAATTATATTAACTGCATAGGCGAGATGATTCTATCTGTGCCGGCAAAACAAATGACGGAGGTGTTTAATATGTTGATCCTTTCGACCCCACCGCAGACGGGCGTCGGTGTACTTGATACGATAATTGAGTTTTGCGTCAATTATGGGTTGAAGCTTGCAGGGGCTTTACTGGTACTCCTGATCGGAATTTGGATGGTCAAATTCATAATAAGGCTTATGCGCCGTTCCAAATGGTTCAAAAAGGTGGATAAGGACGTGCAGGGATTCGTTTTCAGCGCGACAAGACTTTTGCTGTATTTGCTTGTAATAGTGATAGTAATTTCAATAATGGGAGTGCCTATGGCGTCCATAATCGCCGTTATAGCGAGCTGCGGAGTTGCGGTGGGCCTCGCTTTGCAGGGAAGTCTGTCGAACCTTGCGGGAGGACTGATGCTTATAATATTCAAGCCCTTCCATGTTGGTGACTATATAGTGACGAACGGTTACGAGGGGACGGTGGAGGAGATAGGCGTTTTCAGCACATCCCTTGTTACGGTAGACAATCGAAGAATAATAATACCCAATGCGGCAGTATCGAACTCGTCGATTGCGAACGCGACGCATTATAAAACACGCCGTGTCGATCTGATATTCAAAACGGGCATGGATGAGGATTCCTCCAAAGTCACGGGGATACTCACCAATATGGCTAAAAAGCATGAGAACAGGCTCAAGGACATGGAACCGGAGGCGCGATTTGATTCATTCGGTGAGGGCTGCGCCAAATACCATCTCAGGGTTTGGTGCAAAACCGAGGACTATTGGGAGCTTTATTATGCGCTTCTTGATGAGGGCAAAAAGGCGCTTGTTGAAAACGGTGTTGAAATACCCCTGCCGCAGATGGCTGTGCATAATTCATAATAACTGAAGAATGCCGCTTGGGTTCTGTAAAAAACGCGGCGGCATTGTTTATTTACAATGAGGATATGTGTTCTGATTTCACGCGCCCAGACCGCTGACAAACCCCAAATGCGCCGGAAATACCTGCCTTCCCCTGCGAGGGGAAGGGGGACCGCCGCCTCAGCGGTGGTGGATGAGGTGGCAAAAAACTCAATAAGCACTTGGCTTTTTTGATAGTGTCATTGTTTTCACCTCATCAGTCAGACTTCGTCTGACAGCTTCCCCTCAAAGGGGAAGCCAAGAAAAGCGGACTTTGTCCGTAGTCTGACGCGCGAAGCGCGCATAACTTGCGAAGCAAACATCACGTTCCGCGTAAGCGGAACACATCGTTCAAAAAAAAACGACCTTTGTCGGTGGACAAAAGTCGCTTTTTTGATGGTACCTGGTAGGGGAGTCGAACCCCTGTTACCGCCGTGAGAGGGCAGCGTCCTAGGCCACTAGACCAACCAGGCATCTGTTCAGTTGTTTCGCGTCGCATCAGTGACATATGCTATTATACTGATTTTGGAACAAATGTCAATAGCAAAAATAAATATATTTGTTTTGGAGGCGCAAATCTCGACGTTCAATCATATATATTATAAAATATTGGGTAAATAGTGTAAATTGGATATGGACAATTCAATAAAAAAGTGCTACAATGTGTTTGTGGATTTTATCTGCAAAAAAATTTTTAAACAGGAGGAACAAAATTATGACTAAGAGACTTGTTAGCGTACTGGTTGCATTCCTCATGGTGATGGCTCTCATCCCTATGAGTGTATTTGCGACAGAAGCAAGCATGTCCGGTGACAATGGATTTGCGAAAAAAGATATTTCCGCTGAAAAATCCGTTGTGACAGGAAACGAAGCAAACGCATCAGTCCGTTCTGAAAACGGTTGGCAGTTTGTCGATCTGGATGGCGATGGCTACAACTGGGAGTGGCAGCAGGATTACAGCGAAACTCCCCACTATACCGCCTATGAGGGTGAGGGTGTTATTACCTCGGAGTCATATGATAATGACACAGGTAGTGCTTTGACACCCAACAATTGGGCTGTTTCACCTGCTATTGAGCTTGCTGAAGGCGAAGCTTCGGTTTCGTTCTATGCGGCGGGACAGGATCCAAGTTGGGCTGCGGAGCATTTTGCTATTTACGCGGGTGCTTCCGCTGATACGGCGGAAATGACGAAGATATCCGACGAGTTTATTGCTACCGGTAATTATACTCAGTATACTGCTGATTTGTCCGCATTCAGCGGTGATACCGTTTATGTAGCTGTTCGCCACTATAATACAACCGATATGTTCGTTCTCGACGTTGACAACTTTGAGGTCAGCGATTCCTCCGGCGTTGTTTATGAGTGCGGCTTTGAGGCTGACGACGACGTTGTTGATCCTACCGAAGTGCCTGTTGATCCTACCGAAGAGCCTGTTGTTCCCACTGAGGCACCCGTACTTGCAGACTTTGACAGTGCGCTGAACGTTGAGGGCGGCACGCTTCATTTCGAAACAAGTGCGAATTATCCTTGGACCGTTGAAACGGAAGGCGACCGTGAGTATGCTATGTCCGGCAACGCGGGAGTAGGCAACTCCACATCAACAATAACTGCAACTGTCAGTGCAAACGAAGGTGACATAGTCAAATTCGATTATAAAGCATGGGGCGAAGGTTCCAACGATTCATATGATTGGGACAACTGCCGCTTCTATGTTGACAACAACCTTATATTCCGCTATGGTGCGCATGATAATGATTGGGAAAGCTTCATGTATGAGCTTACAGCCGGTCAGCATGAGCTCAAGTGGCAGTATAAGAAGGATGACTCCGTTAACCCCAATGGCGATTTCTTCGCTGTTGATAACGTATATGTAGGCGAACCCGCTATGCCTGAGCAGATCGTTGCGACTGAGTCCATCGAGGTTCCCGTAAACCGTACCGGAACGATCGAGTGGAGCGTCCTTCCTGAGAACGCTACCAACAAGGATGTTACTTTCGTCTGCGATGATACATCCATCGCAACAGTAAGCGATAAGGGCGTTGTATTCGGTGTTGCCGAGGGCGAAACATTCGTTACAATAACCTCTGTTGCCGATCCCAGCGTATTTGCTGTATGCGAAGTCAATGTTGTCGATACCGGACTGACATGCGCCAATATCTACGGTATATGCACATATGACTTTGCCGAAGTTGATGAGTCTACCTGGGTAACATTTACCGATGCTGATCCTTCAAGCACAACCGTAATCGGCACGGAGCCCGGCGCATACGCTGCAGCATATGCTTACGGCAATGTTTACGGCTTCACAACCGGTG
This sequence comes from uncultured Eubacteriales bacterium, assembly GCA_902787375.1. Classification (GTDB taxonomy): domain Bacteria; phylum Bacillota; class Clostridia; order Christensenellales; family CAG-138; genus UBA3857. The sequence goes on along the minus strand of CADAGD010000007.1, from coordinate 3,295 downwards.
GTGCTTTCTTTAAGGCTTCCTTTGAAGACATCTCCAACCCCAATGTTATTGAGGGTGTAACAAACTACACCATCACCTCGATGACGTATGATTACACAAGGGGCGGCCTCATTGGCGTCGCTATCGACGACTCTGACAACAGCCTGCTTGTTATGGCTGATCCCGATTCCGGTACAATAATGGAGATCGGTGAGCTTGAGACCCATCTCCTCGGTATTGCCGCTGATGAGAATGGCAATGGTTACGGTATCGACAATTACGGCGAACTCTTCTCTGTGGATTTCGACACCGCTGATATTACCTTAATCGGCTACACGGATGTTTCTTGCTCATATGTGCAGGATATCTGCTACGATTTCAATACCGGTGATCTTTACTGGGCGCAGATTGCTTCCCTTGACAGCCATGGCCTGTACCGTATTAACAAGGAAACCGCTTCTGCCGAGTACATCGGAGCTATCGGTCAGGAGGGCATGGAAATCGTCGGTATGTTCATCATTCCCGATGAGGAGCCCGAACCCGGTGAGGATGTAAGTGTTGAGAGCATCTCCGTATCCCCCGACGAGGTTGAAATCCATGTCGGCGATACCGCTCAGTTCAATGCCATAGTAAGGCCCTTCAATGCTTCCAATAAGAATATCGAGTGGGGCGTTGACGATGAGTCCATCATCGCCGTTGATCAGAACGGTCTGGTAATCGGTCTTGCCGAAGGTACCGCAATGGTCTATGCTACAACCGAGGATGGCGAATATACAGATTATGCTCTGGTCAATGTTCTTCCTCCCCTTGGTGAGAAGGTTGCCGGTTACTACTTTGAGGATGAGGTTGAAGTCACCTCATGGCAGTTCATCGACGCTGATGGCGACGGTTACAACTGGAGTTCTACACTTCTTGAAGGCATCACCAATATGACCCCCTATGAGGGAGAGAACATCATCTTCTCCGAGTCTTACAGCAATGAAGACGAAGCGGTTCTTAATCCCGATAACTGGGCTATCTCTCCTGCCATAGAGCTTAATGGCACATCCGCGACAGTTACGCTGTACGCAAGGGGTCAGGATGCTAATTATGCCGCCGAGCATTTCGCAATCTATGCCGGTCTTACAGACGACCCCGCAGAGATGACAATGCTTACCGATGAGCTGATCGCAACCGGAGAGTATGTCTGCTATGAGGCTGATCTCAGCCAGTTTGTCGGTGAGGAAGTCTACATTGCGATTCGTCATTACAATGTAAGCGATGAGTTCATACTCAACATCGACCAGGTTGAGGTCTGGTGCAATGATTCCGAACCCACAGAGCATATCTGGGGCGACGCTGATGGCGATGGCGACGTTGATATGAATGACGTCCTTCTCATTATGCGTTACGTCATGGAGCTTGATACAATAGCTCCTGCAAACCTCGATCCTTGGTGTGACGTAAACTGCGATGGCGTTGTCAATATGACCGACGCTCTGCTTATTTCCCGTTACATCATTGACATTGTCCCCGTACTTCCTGTTGCGGGTGATGGTGAATAATTACGAGTTTCCCGATTAGTCGGGCGCATGAGCGGAGGCTTCGGCCTCCGCTCATTTGTTTCAGACAATAAGTGGATTTCAATAAAAATGCTCTTGCGTTGATGAGCGAAATGAGATATAATTATTTCCGAAATCGGGGTATGAATACCCTTAAAAAGGAGAAGAAGTATGTCGAAAAAGTTTGTTTGTATGCTTGTCGCATTCCTCATGGTGTTGTCCGTAATACCTATGAGCGCATTCGCAGGCGGCGTTCCGGTAAAGGGCGACCAGATTGCCTTCTGGAACTTCGATGAAAACACGCTTGATGAAGACGGCTGGACGGTCGTTGATGCTGATGGCGATGGAAAGAATTGGACAAGGTACTATGGAGGAAGCTCCAATTCTTACAGTCCGAGTTATGTCATATCCTCTGCATCATGGGATTCAACTGCTTTAGCACCTGATAACTGGGCGATAACACCTGCTGTTGAGATTCCTGAGGACGGAGCGTATCTGACATATTACACAAAGAATCAGGGTTCAACCTGGGCTGAAACATACCGAGTCTATGTTGGCTCCAGCAATGACATTGATTCCATGGAGCCGATAACGGATGATTTGACGCATTATGATCAAACAGCATATGAAAAGCAGACGCTCGATCTCGCCGATTATGCCGGTGAAACGATTTACATTGCTTTCCGTCATTATAATGTTTCGAACATGTACAGGTTCTATATAGACGATGTAGCCGTAAATGCCGGAGAACCCGAAGTTGAGCCTACTCCGGAGCCTACTGTAGAACCCACTCCGGAACCTGAGCTTCCCACACTTGACGAGGCTGTTAATGTAGAAGGCGGTAACCTTGAATTTGTTACTCAGGGCGATTACCCTTGGGTAGCATATTTCGATAATGGAATCGTTGCTGTAAAGTCAAGCAACCAGGGGCAGGGCAGCTCGACGTCCGTCCTCACTACTACTGTTGAGGCAAATGCAGGTGATACTCTTGCATTCAACTTCAAGGCATGGGGCGAGGGAAATTCTTCCTTCTGGGATAAGTGCGAGTTCAAAGTCAATGGCGAAACAATAAAGGAATGGGGCGCATATCAGAACAGTGAATGGGAACTGTACGAATATACCTTTGAGGAGGATGGCGAGTTTACCATTGAATGGTCGTATACAAAGGATTATTCCGTTAATCCGAGCGGCGACTATTTTGCCATTGACGATGTTGAGGTTATACCCACGGATTCTGTTGAGTATATCGATACGATCGAGATCAACGATTTCGTTGAGCCTGCTTGGAACGAGGAGCCCTTCTATGACGTAACCGTTCCCGAAGATGCGCATTACTCCATAGACTACACCGATTGGAAGTATCGTGCTGATGAAGGCTTCGATTCTCTGATGGGTGAAGGTGACGTATTCGACAATTCCGAATGCGCATACTTCCAGTATTTTGAAATCGTTCCCGATGAAGGTTACAAGTTTGCTGATGAGGTGACCGTTCTTATCAATGGTTCTGAGTCAAATGTTGATTACGACAGCAGCTTGCTTGATGAAGACGTTTATTATGTTTATTCCGTTGAATTCTTCGTTGAGTCCGTAATACAAACTGAGGAACCCGTAGTACCCACCGAGGAGCCCGTAGTACCTACCGAGGAACCCGTAGTACCTACCGAGGAACCCGTTAATTACATCGACACGATCGAGATCAATGGTTTTGTTGTTCCCGAATGGGGCGCAGCTCCCTTCTATGATGTAACCGTTCCCGAAGACGCTCATTATTCCAT
>CADAGD010000006.1 GCA_902787375.1 uncultured Eubacteriales bacterium | reverse complement strand
AGATAGTTACGGCAAAGAACGAAAAAATAATAAATGGAGTGACCTTTTCCAAAAGCGAGGCAAGGGAGCTGTTGGAAAGACTGTGCAGGCACTCGGTCTATGCGTGTGAGGACGAGCTTAGGCGCGGCTTTGTCACGCTTGAGGGAGGCGCGAGAGTGGGCGTATGCGGCAGACCTGTTACGGAAAACGGAAACATAATAAAGCTCACGGATATAACCTGCTTCAATATCAGAATAACGAGGGAGGCTGTTGCCTGTGCCGAGGGAATAATGGGCAGTCTTTTGGAAAACGGCAGAATAGTCTCCACGCTCATAGCGGCTCCTCCGGGAGGAGGCAAAACCACGCTTTTGAGGGACATAACGAGATGTATTTCAAACGGTATTGGAGTCCCTTCGGCAAAGGTCGCTCTTGTGGATGAGCGCGGTGAAATAGCGGGATGCGTGGATGGCATACCGTCGTTTGATATAGGGAGCCGAACGGACATAATGGAGCTTGCTCCTAAGTCAAAGGCAATATCCATGTTTGTGCGCACAATGAGTCCCGATGTGATAATAACCGATGAGGTGGGAGGCGCGGAAGATGCTGAAGCCATAGCGGAGGCAGCAAGATGCGGCACGTCCATAATAGCGAGTGCGCACGCTTCAACATATGACGAGCTGCTCAAGCGCGAGTCGCTTGCGGGAATAGTGAACACAGGGGTTTTCAGACGGATACTGCTTCTGAAAAGAAGCGGAAGCAAGCTTAAAATAACCCCGATAAGAATATGAATATGGGCAGATTGCTGTGTGCTGTAATTGTGTTCGCCGTCTGCACTATATTCGGCTCGGTACGCAATTCGGGAAGGAGCAAGTGCCTGTATGAGCTTGGAGACATGATAGCCGATATGGAGGAGCTTGAAACGGCTATGAGGCTGGAGCATATGCCATTGCAGAGTATCGCGCAAAGGCTGGCTGTCAGCGGCAAATGCGAATGGCTTTGGGAAGGCGTCTGTGAGGGCATGAGAAACGGAGCGTCGTTCGGATCGGCATATCATTTAATCAAAAAACCGTATTTGGGAGCCGAAATCGAAAAAAGCCTTAATGAGCTTGCCTCACGGTTGGGAACATCGGATCTTGAAACCGAGATAAAAAGGATAAGAAAAACGACGGATGAGTTGACGCGGGTCTATTCTGAAATGCAGAGAAAAAACGGAGAAAAGAGCAAGCTTGTAAACTCGCTGTCAATACTCACGGGGCTTGCGGCGGCTCTGCTTGTGATGTAGCCGCAAAGGAGTACAAATGGGAGTAGAAGTGGTTTTCAGAATTGCCGGGATAGGAATACTTGTAGCGGTTGCCTGTCAGCTTCTAAAGCAGACGGGGAGGGACGATATTGCCATGATAACCGCCATAGCAGGACTTGTAATAGTGCTTACCATGGTTATAAGTCTTATAAGCTCACTCTTTGAGAACATAAGAAGCGTGTTCAACCTTTATTAAAGCGGCACATGGAAAACCAATGCGCCCTAAAAGCTTTTGATTATGGATATTTTCAGGATAGCGGGACTTGCGCTTTTGACAGCCATACTGTCCGTAACGGTCAGAGCATACAAGCCTGAGCTTGGCATACATGTTGCGGTTTCCGGGGGCATTGTCATACTGCTTGCGACGATAAGCGAGTTTACCGGAATAGCCGAATCGGCGCATGACTTGATGAAAAGGTTTGGCTTGGATGAGGGTATATGGATGCTTGTTGTGAAGGTGATAGGCATATCCTATATCACACAGACTGCGTCGGATATATGCAGGGACTGCGGCGAGAACGCACTTGCATCCAAGATGGAGATTTGCGGAAGAATAATGCTTTTTTCGGCGGCAATGCCCATGTTTATGAAGCTTGGGTCAAGCCTTATAGGGCTAATAGGTAACATAACATGAAAAAGAACACAATGCTTATACTGATAGTCATACTGATGGCTTCAATAGCCTTAAATGCTGAGGCAGCAGCGTACGGCAGCTCTGAGACGGACGGCGGGAGTATTCCGAATGAGCTTTCAGACGAACTGTCACGCCAGATAGATGAGCTTGATCTGGAAGGCTGGAATAAGTATTTTGATGATATTGGAAGCATTATGCATTTTGATATTGATTCTATCGACGAGCTGCTTCTGAGATATGCAAACGACGGCTCGCTGGAATCCCCGCCGGCAATCTGGGACGTCGTATTCGGCCTTTTCAAAAAGGAGCTTAATAAGTCTACGGGAGCGATATGTATGCTCACAGCGGCCGCGATGCTTACGGCGTTGTCCGGAATAATAAGCATTGACGGCATACGACACTCGTTGGCATTCATACTTTGCGGGACGGCGGTAACATTGACGGCAGGTGTGTTTGCCTCGCTTTGCGGTATCGCAAAAAACGCTGTTGAGGTCACAGGCGAGCTGACAGAAAGAACGATGCCGATAATGAGTGCGATGCTGGTTTCACTCGGCGCAAACGCCTCCGCCGGAATATTCAGACCGTTGCTCACCTTTCTTTCGGGTACGGTGGTTGGCGTAATAGACAGGGCGGTAATGCCCCTCGTACTTGCCGGAGGAGTGCTGTGTATAGTTGATTCATTGACCGACGGCTCTAAACTGAGTGAAATAGTGAATCTTGCAAAAAAGACGGCAAAATGGATGTTGGGACTGCTTTCCACCTTCTATTTTGGCATGACTGTTTTGCAGGGGATGAATGTAGCCGCGCGCGACGGCATATCCATTCGCACGGCAAAATTCGCAATAGATAAGCTTGTGCCTGTTGTCGGCGGCATGGTCAGCGGCTCGGTCGATAATGTGATGGGATGCGCCCTTTTGATAAAAAACGGCGTAGGAACGGTTGCGATAATAATACTGCTCACGATCATAATAAGACCTGCGATAGTGCTTGCGGCAGGGGTGTTCATATTCAGAATATCAGCGGCACTCTGCCAGCCCGTGGCTGATACAAGGGTGGTAAAGCTCTTTTCGGGAGCTTCGGAGATAACATCCTATCTGTTTGCCTGCGTTGCAGTATCCGGATGTATGTTCGCGTTGACAATGCTTGTATTCATAGCTGCCGGCGGAATATCCGCAGGGCTATGGTAAATTAGATGCTGATTAACTCAATATAGCTCTAATGGTGTTATACTTGCGACCAAAGGGAGCTGCGCGGGTCAGCGTGTCCGCGCCGCGACAGGCGCGGAATCTCGAAAAGTCAAGCAAGATTTACTGCTCCTGCGAGACATATCTGCGTAATCAATGAAAAACGGCGTTGCAGGGCAGTTGAGATTGATTGAAAGCTATATGCTTTTAAACCGACACTTTCTTAAAGCGTTAGTTAATCATTGCCTGCTTAGTTAATCATTGCCTGCTAAAGGAGAGGTACACATGCTTAAAAATCTATTGATCAGAATAGTTGCTGCGGCGTTTATTATAGCCTTGGGTGAAGCCCTTTTGCCGACGGGAAACGCAGCCAAAAGCGCAAAGCGCGTACTTGCGCTGATAGAAACCGCGATAATAGCCGAGCCTATAATAAAGATGCTTTATGTATAGGGAAGACGGAAGGGGCGCTGTGCCTGCGTACTCGGCATTCATTAATAAGCTTCGGGACAATAAAAAGACAGAGATACTTGTCTATTCGTTGCTGATATTGGCGGCGGCAATCATATTCGTCACAACAGGGGGCATATCCTGCGATAGAGGTCGAGCCATGGAAACGACCCGTGAGGAAACCTTGCAGGACGTCGGTTATGATGAGCAGGAGCTTGAAAAAAGACTCGAAGCCATACTCTCGCGCATAGACGGCGTCGGCAGGGTCAGCGTTATGATAACATGCGAGCGGGATGAGCCGTCGGGTGATGGTAAAAGGAGCGTTACGGATGCGGATAAATCTCTTATCGGATATTCAATGCCGCCTGAGAGGGAAACCGCTCAAAGCTCCAAAACATCATCGGTCAGAGGAGTAATTGTTGTAGCCGAAGGAGCATCGGACATAAGGGTGAGAGTTGAGCTTCAAACGGCGGTGATGACCGTGCTTGGCGTTGAGCTTGACGCTGTAAGTGTTTTTTCCATGGACAAATAAAGAAAACGGAGGGTACATTAATGGAAACAAGGAATGGAAGCAAGAGGTTCGTATTTGTTTTGATTGCCGCGCTGATACTGCTTGCGGGAGCGGTGTGGCTCAACATCAAATTCAACAGCGACACAGCCGCAAACGCCGTCAATGCGGGAGCAACACAGCAGCCGGATAACGAGTCAAAGGAGACAATGGTCAACATGTTCGATGATTATTTCAACTCGTTCCGCACACAGCGCAGCGAGGTGCGCGCACAGGAAATAGATTATCTGAGATCCATAATAAACTCGGATAACTCGGATGATGAGAGCCTTGAGGACGCGCAGAAAAGACTTCTTCAGCTTGTGAGCAATATGGAAAAGGAGTTTACGATCGAGAGCAGGATAAGGAGCAAGGGATTCCTTGATGCTGCGGCGACATTACAGGGGGATTCCGCGACCGTGGTCATTAACGGAGAAACCCTCTCCGATGAAGAAGTGGCGCGAATACTCGATATTATAATCACGGAAACAGGGCTTCCCGCCTCGAAGATAAAGATTTCACTCGGCTCATAGCAGTAAGAAATATAGAATTACAGCAAAACGAACCTGTTCGGTACTTTACAAACGAGAGGATATTTGTTATAATGTAGTATCAAAACACAGGAGGGTTACTAAAATGGATATTGATACAGAAGTTGTAACCGATATTAGCGTTACCGAAAACGGCAAAGTTGTCTTTGCTCCCGATGTAGTAGCCACTATAGCAGGTCTTGCCGCGTCAGAGGTCAACGGTGTGGCAAGTCTGGTCGGAACAGTAATTGAAGGCATCTCAGGCATTTTTACAAAGAAAAACATGACGAAGGGCGTACACGTCGAGGTAGGTCAGGAGGAAGCCGCTGTTGATTTGAGCATCAACGTGAAGTACGGTTTCCGCATCCAGGATGTATGCGCCGAGGTACAGAAGGGAGTCAAGAGCGCCATTGAAACAATGACATCGCTTCGCGTTGTCGAGGTGAATGTGCTTGTACAGGGCGTTGTATTTGACGAGCCTGAAAAGGTTGATAAGAAGAAGGATAAGCCGGAGATAGAAGCAAGAGTCAAATAATGCTTCGACATCCTGCTATCGAAAGGGGATAACAGATGAAACCTCGTATTATTGACAGAGTTTTATTGAGCTTCCTGCTGCTTATATTTATCGCGGCAATGGTTGCCGTAATGCTTTACGCGACCGGTCTGCTGCCCGATTGGGGACTGCGTTCGTCTGTTGAGATGCTGGTAAACGGCAATACGGGCTTCCGCATTGCTGCTGCGGCAGTATCGGCGTTGTTGGGCATTATCGCAATAAAGCTGCTCTTTACGAGGAGCAAGCCCAAGGAGAGAGAGAACGGTGAAAACGCCTCCCTGCTTGCGTCTGACGAGAACGGCGCGGCTTATATAACGGCTGCCTCAATAGACAGCATGGCGCAGAGGTATATAAAGACGAATAACCGCATCCGCGAGTGCGTCAGCAAGGTCAGCATTCATGCCGAGCAGGGCGTGAGCATTTCGCTTAAAGCCATAGTTCTTGCGGATACGAACATACCTGAGCTTTGCGATAAGGTAAGAAAAGAGCTGAAGGAGTATATTGAAACCTATGCGGGCGTTAAGGTTTCACAGATAGCCTTTGTGGTCGTGAACACATATTCGCCCTCGACAGCAGCGCGTGTCAGCTAACACGGCTTGATTCAATAAGATGAGCAGAAAAACAGCAAGAGAAATAGCCATGAAGATGGCGTTCGAAAAACTATTCGGATGTGAGGATACCTATGCTACCGTATCCGAGATTTCCGGTACCGAAGGCGAACCTGAGACCGAGGACATAGATTTTGCAAATGGCATTGTGGACGGAATTGCCGAGAACGCCGAGAAAATAGATGAGATAATCAGCTCGGTATCAAACGGATGGGCAATCAGCCGCATGCCAAAGGTCGATGTTTCGATACTGCGTGTTGCCATATACGAGCTTATGTTTGACAAGAGGGCTCCTCAGAAGGTAATAATAAACGAAGCAGTCAGGATCGCTACCAAGTATGGCGGGGATGATTCGCCGCGCTTTATAAACGGTGTTTTGGGTAAGGTCGTTAATCACGGTGATAATTGATGCGCTATGGTTGGTGAAACCGTATTTACTGTTACAAGACTTAATGAGTACGCTAACAGCGTGCTTAAAAATGATTTGCGTTTAAGAAGCATAAAGGTGTCCGGGGAGATAAGTGGTTTTAAAAACCACTCTTCCGGGCATCTCTATTTTAGTTTAAAGGATGAAAACGCGGTTGTTCCGTGCGTCATGTTCCGCTCATCCGCCGCCAAGCTCGGATTCATGCCGAGGGATGGCATGAAGGTAATAGTTCATGGTTCTGCATCCATATACGCAAGGGACGGAAAGTATCAGCTCTATGCCGACGGAATGAAGGAGGCAGGAGAGGGCGAGCTTTACAGGCAGTTTTTAATGCTAAAGGAACGGCTTGGAGCAGAGGGAGTTTTCGATAACAGCAGGCCTTTGCCCGCGCTTCCCCGTACCATAGGCGTTGCCACAAGCTCCGCCGGAGCTGCCCTGCACGACATTATTAACATTATCAGACGAAGATTTCCTTCCATGAACATATTGTTTGCCCAGTGCCAGGTACAGGGCATGGAAGCTCCGAGGGAGATTTGCGCGGCTGTAAGGGTGCTTCAAAGGTTTGAGAAATGCGACGTGATAATAGTCGGGCGCGGAGGAGGAAGCTATGAGGACTTATCATGCTTCAATGACGAGGGCGTCGCAAGAGCGATCGCGGCGTCAAGGGTTCCCGTCGTCAGCGCGGTAGGGCATGAAACGGATTTCACAATAGCCGATTTTGCCGCCGATCTGAGAGCACCGACGCCTTCGGCTGCGGCGGAGCTTTGCTGCCCGCTGTACGATGATATGATGGATTCGGTGATGGGCTTTGGCGAGGACATAAAGCTTGTTGCCGAAGGGGCGTTGAGGGAAGCGAAGCACAGCCTTGCAAGCGTTATGAGTTCTGCGGCAATGGCAAATCCGCTGCATACGGTCAGTATAAAGAAGGAAAAGCTGAACCTGCTTGCAAAAGACATTGACGGGACGGCAAAGACCGCGCTTATGAGCGCACAGGCAAGATTGGAGCAACGGCTGAGCGAGCTTAACGCGCTCAGCCCCGAATCGGTTATGAAAAGAGGCTATTCAATAGTGACCGATGGGAACGGAAGAATAATAAAGAATGCTTCCGAGCTTGAAGTGGATGAAGGAATAGGCTTGCACATGTTCGGAGGATGTGCAAAAGCAGTTGTTACTGAGATAAACTGAGGCGGTTTTTTATGAAGGAATACAGTGAATTATCATATGAGCAGGCGTTTTCGAGGCTTGAAGAGATAGCGGAAAGCATGGGCAATGCCGCAGTCCCGCTGGACAAGCTTATGGACTTATATGAAGAAGGCATGAAGCTGGCGGCGCATTGCCGAAAGCTCTTGACAAGCTATGAGTCAAGGCTTGAAAAGGTCGCGGGAAAGACCATTGCCGAGGAGATGGGCGGCATGGATGAGGGCTTTGAGCCGAATGATGAGGAGAACTTGAATGATTGAGTTTGATTACGATAGGGAATCCGAAAGGTATCGGGACATTGTTGAAAAGGAGCTGAGAAGGATTGCCTCCTGCGAGAACGGCAATGTTTACCCAAAGCTGCTTGACGCCATGTTTTACAGCCTTGAGGTTGGCGGAAAGCGGATAAGACCGTGCCTTGTGCTGGCGGTCTGTGAAATGCTCGGAGGCAACCTGGAAAACGCACTTCCTTTTGCCTGCGGGCTTGAGATGATACATACTTATTCGCTCATACATGACGATCTGCCCTGCGTCGATAATGACGACATGAGGCGCGGCAGGCCGTCCAATCATAAGTTATTTGGCGAGGGTATGGCGGTCTTTGCCGGCTGCGGATTGCTTTCACTCGCGTTTGAGGTCATGCTCAAAGCTGTATTGAAGTCGAATGACAGAGGCGGCTTGCTTGCGATGAATGAAATCGCTTACCGCTCCGGCGCACACGGCATGCTGAGCGGACAGGCTGCGGACATAGAGAATGAGGGCAGCACCTCACAGGATGAGGAAGTCCTTGCTTACATACATGAGCATAAGACGGCGGATATGCTTACGGCGGCTGTGCTTGCGGGAGCCTATACCGCAGGAGCGGATGAAAAAACAGTTGATGCTCTCAGAGCATATGCGCTCAGTATGGGGCTGCTTTTCCAAATTACGGATGCTATTCTTGACGTCAAGGGTGATTCGGCTATGATGGGGAAAACGCTCGGCAAGGATGCGGCAAACGGGAAAATGACATATGTCGGATTGTATGGATTGGATGGAGCGAGAATGGCGGCGGAGAAAGCCGCAAAGCTCGCGCTTGACGCCCTGAAGGGTATTGAGAGCCCGGATTATCTTGAGGAAACGATAAGAAGAATGCTTGTAAGGAGCAGATGACAATGACAGAGTACAGTGAGCTTCACATATTGCCGCAAATAAATGATCCAAGCGATGTAAAGCGTCTGTCTGTGGACGAGCTTAATGAGCTGTCCGACGAGATACGCCGTTATATCGTTTCGACCGTTTCAAAGACGGGAGGGCATCTTGCTTCCAATCTCGGAGTTGTTGAAGTCACGATTGCGCTTCACAGGGTGTTTGATTTTGATGTGGACAGGCTTGTGCTTGATGTTGGGCATCAGAGCTATGTCCATAAGCTGCTCACGGGACGTGCCGCGGATTTTACTTCATTAAGGCAGAGAGGGGGTCTTGCGGGATTTCCAAAGACCAGCGAGAGCTGTTATGATGCCTTCAATACGGGGCATTCAAGCACTTCGGCATCTGCCGCCATAGGAATAATGAGAGCGGATGAAATAAGGGGCGTCAACAGGAAGGTGGTAGCGCTCATAGGCGATGGCGCACTTACGGGCGGCATGGCGTATGAAGCGTTAGATGATATAGGCCAGCAGAAGCTCCCGCTTATAATAGTGCTTAATGATAACACCATGTCCATATCCGATAATGTGGGCGGACTCAGCAAGCACCTTGCCAAAATGCGTTCTGCAAGAGGCTATCAGAGCTTTAAACGCAGGTTTTCAAATACTCTGAAGAGGATACCGTTTATTGGAAAATGGCTGAGCGACAGATTTGAACGGCTGAAAAACAGGATAAAGTATTTTATCCTTCCCAACGTGCTGTTTGAGGAGCTTGGATTTGCTTACTTCGGCCCCATAAACGGACATGATATAACAGCACTCACACAGGTGTTTGAACATGCAAAGCAGATGGACAGGCCCGTTGTGATACATACCATAACGGTTAAGGGAAAGGGCTATGCTCCGGCTGAAAACGATCCCGAAAAGTTTCACGGAATCGGAAAGTTTGACGAGGAAACGGGAGCCTGCAGTTCATCAAAAGGCAATTCAAACGTGTTCTCCGACGAGCTTTGCCGCATTGCTGAGGAAAACAAAAACGTTGTTGCCATAACGGCGGCGATGGCGGCGGGAACAGGTCTTGATTCGTTCAAGGAGGAGTATCCGGAGCGATTCTTTGACGTCGGTATCGCGGAACAGCATGCGGCTACAATGGCTGCGGGCATGGCTATAGCGGGCTTGACGCCGGTATTCTGCGTGTATTCGTCATTCCTTCAAAGGGCATATGACCAGCTTGAGCATGATATTTGTTTGCAAAACCTCAAAGTCATAATAGGAGTTGACAGGGCGGGACTTGTCGGAAACGACGGCGAAACACATCATGGCATATATGACATCTCATATCTGATGTCCATGCCGAACATGAAGATACTGTCCCCGTCGTCGGTGCAGGAGCTTTGCGCATGCCTGAGATGGGCTGTGAACGAAAACGATTCTCCCTGTGCGATACGCTATAACAGGGGCATCCTTCCTGAAAGGCAGATGTGCGGAACCGAGGCGGACGTACTCTCTTGGGAGTGCATAAAGCCGTTCAGAAGCGTGTGCGTCGTTGCGACGGGCAGGATGGTTGCGCCGGCTATAAGCGTTTGTGAAGACCTGAATGTCGGTCTGTATAACGCTCGCTCCATTCGTCCTCTTGATGAGGTTACGCTTGATAAGCTCTCACACGCGCACTATGTTATAACCGTTGAGGATGGAATTGTCAACGACGGTTTCGGAACTCAGGTGGCGGCATATATGAGCATGAAGGGTTGCGGAACGCAGGTAATACCTGTCGGAGTGCCGAACAGGGTTGTTGAGCAGGGAACTGTATCGGAGCAGGACGCCGAATGCGGGCTTTCAAAGGAAGAATTGAAAAAGACTATTATGAGTTGTATGGGAGGCATATATGCCTAAGAGAGCGGATGTGCTGATGGTTGAGTCGGGTATCGCGCAAAGCCGCGAGAGGGCAAAGACTCTTATAATGGAGGGCGTTGTTTATCATGGAGAGGTCAAGGTGATGAAAGCTTCGGATACCTTTTCGGATGACGCCTTATTGACCGTGCGCGAGAATCCGATTCCATTTGTATCAAGGGGAGGTTTAAAGCTCGATAAGGCGGTCAGAAAATACGGCATCGAATTAAGGAACGCCGTCTGCCTTGATGTTGGGGCTTCCACGGGTGGCTTTACCGATTGTATGCTGCAAAATGGCGCAAGAAAGGTCTATTCCGTTGACGTCGGATACGGTCAGCTTGACTGGAAACTGAGAAATGACGAGCGTGTCGTTTGCATGGAAAGAAGGAACGCAAGACTTATGGAGCCTACATGGTTCGATGAAACGCCGACATTCGCTTCATGTGATGTATCGTTTATATCAATAAGGCTTATACTGCCGAGGATGTACGAATGCCTTGCAGATGATGGCGAGGCGGTAGTGCTTGTCAAACCGCAGTTCGAGGCAGGAAAGAACAAGATAGGCAAGAATGGTGTTGTGCGTGATGAAAGCACGCATAGAGAGGTGCTTTCAGGCGCGGCTGAGTTTGCGCGGGAGTGCGGATTCAGGATAAAGGAACTCGATTTTTCGCCAATAACCGGGCCAAAGGGCAATATAGAGTATTTGATGTACCTGACAAAGAACGAAATATCCGAGCCGCAGGACGTCAAAGCATTGGCGGAAAGGGTCGTCATGCTTTCACATGCTGAGCTTTCATAATATTGTAAGATGAAATTTGTATTTTTCACAAATCCGATGAAGCCGAATACCGACGCCATAATCGGAAGGCTTGTCGGCATAGCAAATGCGCATGGTATTGAAACGGTATCCACAACGGACAGCGAGGAGCTTGAAAAGCTGTTATCTGAAAACCGGAACGACGCACTATGCGTTGTTGTAATAGGCGGTGACGGAACCGTTCTTCGCGCCGTGTCAGCCGCATCGCCAAGGGATATTCCGGTGCTTGGAGTGAACCTTGGCAGGGTGGGGTTTTTCAGCGAGATAAGCGTTGACGAATTTGAAAGGGCGGTGGCATTGCTTCAGTCAGGACAGTTCCATATAGAGCGTTCAGCCATGCTGAATTGTACTGTCAACGGAGAAAACATGGGTAATTGCCTTAATGATTTTGCCATACACAGGCAGGAGCTTGCCTCGATAACGCATATCGAGCTGGTAATTGACGGGGACAGCGTGGGGGACGTCATGGCTGATGGATTGATAGTTGCGACGCCGTCCGGCTCGACCGCCTATACAATGTCGGCGGGAGGCCCCGTCGTTGCACCTAAGCTTGAGTGCATACTTGTAACTCCGGTGTGTCCGCATTCATTGACGGTCAGGCCGATAGTCGCCGCTGTGGACTCCGAGATAACCGTCAAGCTTAAATGCGTATGCAGGTTGAGCCTTGACGGGCAGAATGTGAAAATACTGTATCCTGATGACGAGGTCGGATTCCGTAACTCAAAAAGGACGGCGGCGTTCATCAGATTCGGAAACAGGAATGTGTTTAAGCTCATTCGTGAAAAATTGAGATAATATGCTTGAAAGATTGATAATTGAGAATATTGCTCTTATAGATAAGCTCGACCTTGAATTGGACGAGGGCTTTACCGTGCTGACAGGAGAAACGGGAGCGGGCAAGTCAATAATAATAGATGGGCTGAACCTTGTTCTCGGAGGTCGTGGCAGCAGGGAGCTTATTACATACGGAGAGCAGAAATGCCGCGTGGAGGCTGTGTTTGATGTATCGGATAAGCCGAAGGTTATAAAAAAGCTTGAGGAGCTTGGAATAGACAGCGACGAAGGGTGTCTTACAATAACGCGCGAGCTTAATGTATCCGGAAAGAGCATAGCGCGTGTGAATGGCGTACTCCTGCCGCTTGCAGGACTCAAGCCGATAACGGATATGCTTGTGGATGTACACGGCCAGCATGAGCATCAATCCCTGCTTGACGACAGCAACCATTTAAAGGTTATCGACGCATATATGAGCTGTAAGATATTGCCGATACTTGAAAGTGTAAATGCCGTTTATGACGAGTACAGCGCGGTTGTTGCAAAGCTCAATGCAGGATTCATCTCGGAGGCGGAGCGTGAGCGCAGGATAGACATACTCAAATACCAGATAAACGAGATCGAAAGCGCGGGATTATCAAAGAATGAGGAAGCTGATATAAAGGAAAAGCTGAACATACTGACCAATGCGGAGCGTATATCAAGGGGCTTGAATACGGCGTCTGCCGCGTTAAGCGGGGATGGCGGAGCGGTAGGGCTGCTTAAAGACGCCGTTGATGAGCTTTCGGGAATAGCCTCATTTTCAACACAGTATGATGAGTTGTTTTCACGGCTGAATGATATTTATTACGAGATCGAGGACGCCGCCTATTCGCTTAGGGATTTGAAGCTTGACGCGGACTATGACCCCAAAAGCATAGATGAGCTTGAGACAAGGCTTGATGTCATAGACGGGCTGAAACATAAATACGGAAATGATGCAGAGGAGATACTTGCGTTTGCTCAAAAGGCAAAGGCGGAGCTTGAACAGCTCACGGGCGGCGCGGCTCTGCGAGAGGAGCTTGAGCGCAGAAAAAAAGAGCTGCTTATAAAGTACAGAGAGAACGCGGAGCGGCTTACGAATATAAGAAAGACCTCCGCCCAAAAGCTTTGCTCGCTTGCTGAGGAGCAGTTAAAGGCACTTGGAATGAAAAAAGCCGGGTTCGGTGCGGAGTTTTCCATGATAGATGATGAGCCGCATAGGGACGGCTCGGACAGCGTGAGCCTGCTGCTTTCAGCCAATGAGGGCGAGCCGATGAAACCCCTGTCAAAGATAGCTTCGGGCGGTGAGCTTTCAAGGATAATGCTTGCGCTGAAGACGGTAATAACGGATGCCGATGAGATACCGACGTTGATATTTGATGAAGTGGATACCGGCATAAGCGGAACGACTGCCAATACGGTTGGTTTAAGAATGAAAAAAATAGCTCAAAAGCATCAGGTGCTTTGTGTCACACATCTTCCGCAGATAGCGGCGTTTGCCGACTCTCACTTTTTTGTTTCAAAGCATGAGAAAGGCGGAAGAACGGTCACAAGTGTCATCAGATTGAGTGACGAAGAACGTCCGGCGGAGCTTGCAAGGATAATGGGAGCTGAGGATGACAGCGGTGCAGCCGTAAGCCATGCCGCCGAGCTTATCAAAAAAGCGCAAAAGGCGGAGCTGTGACCGTATAAAAAACGCGCTTCTTCAAAAACTGTGATTGATTGTTTTTAAGGAGCGTGTGTCTGAATGAGATTTATTTCAAATATAAAAAGGCATTTTCCGTCAAATGAGGGCATTTTGAAAGCGGTTGCGGTGCTTGCCGCGTTTGCCCTGTTTGCCCTTAATTATGGCGGATGGATGCGGGAATATCGTGAGCTTCCCGAAGTAATATACGCGGAGAGCGATACCGCGCTTTCCGAAAGGCTCGGAAGCTTCAGCCTTGACGGTGTATCGGTCGCGGCTGTCAGCTCCGGGGATGAAACTCTTGGGCAGGGGAGAGTTTCCTGCAAGCTGTTCAACAGCATACCCATAAAGAGTATTCCCGTATTTATAGGCGACAGGGCATGTTTAACTCCCGGCGGTGAAGCTGTGGGTATCAGCATATATACCGACGGAGTGCTTGTGGTAGGAGTCGGAAGCTTTGCGGATACCGACGGAAAAAAGGTTTCGCCCGCGGCTGACGCCGATATAAGGGCGGGGGATATAATACTGAGTATAAACGGCAATCCCATAGCGTTATCCACGCAGCTCCAGACGGAGCTGGACAGGGTCGGAGAGAACGCGAATGCCAAGCTGCTGATTGAACGGGACGGCAGGGAAAAGGAGATGACAGTAAAGCCTGTGCGTGACGAGTCGGGGAAGTACCGCATCGGCGCATGGGTTCGGGACAGCACGATAGGGATAGGCACGCTGTCATTTTATGAGAGCAGCACGGGAAAATATGCAGCTCTGGGACATCCCGTGGTGGACGCCGACACGGGAAAGCTGCTAAAGGTCAGGAACGGAAAGCTTGTTCTTGCAAGCATACTTGGCGTGACAAAGGGACGGCAGGGAGTTCCGGGGGAGCTTCACGGCACATTCGGTGAATACAGCACACAGATTGGCAATATAGTTTCAAATACGGAGCTTGGGATATGCGGGATGCTCAATGAGAGTGCCGCGATGGATTTGAACGGTGAGCCGATTTGGACGGCTTTTCCGGATGAGGTTCATGTAGGGGACGCGACTATACTGACGGCGGCTTCCGGCGAGGTCGCCGAGTATTCATGCCGCATAATAAAGCTGGGACATCAGAATGAACCTGTGCCCAAGGGCATAGTGATAGAGATAACCGATGAGCGGCTGATAAGCTGCACGGGAGGAATAGTTCAGGGTATGAGCGGAAGTCCGATTTTGCAGGATGGAAAGCTCGTTGGAGCGGTGACACATGTGTTTGTGAACGATCCGCTAAAGGGATATGGGGCATATGCTTACTGGATGTATAATGGATTCGGAGGTTAGTTATGTACGATGATAATTTGATTGTTGAGCATAGAGCGTTGTTTTTCGGAGAGCCTGACGAATATTTCGAGAAGGTCATTGATGAACTCGGAACGCTTTGTCATGTGCGCTTTGAGTATGCCGCTTCGGAAAAGGAATTGATAGAGAAATGCTATACATATGAACCTATGCTTATAGTCACAGAGCTTAATGAGGAGAATACGGAAGTCGTAAAAAAGGTTTCTCAGATTAAAAAATACCGTCAGGCAATAAGCATAGGCATGATTCGAAGCATGAATGAGAGCATCAAGGAGCTTGTTGATGAGATGGCGGTCACGGATACGGTGATGATTTCAGGCGAGCCGTTAAAGGACGCGGCGTTTATAATTCGAGCATATAAGGCGAGCTTAAAATATGGATTAAACATAAGGACGCTTTCAAACAGAATGCCTATAGTGAACCAACTGATGTGGAACGATCCTATAAAGGATGATGCCATGATGAGAAACGTCATGTCGGACAAGCTCGACAGGCTTGGCGTCAAGCGTGAGCTTTTGGGGCATAAATACCTTATAGCGGCCATAGCTATTCAAAAAACGGTGTTTTCCGTACCCGAACCCAATAAGCTTTATAAGAGCATTGCCGAATACTACGGTACCACGGCGTCCGCCGTTGAAAAGGCGATAAGATATGCCATTGAAACGGCATGGATGGTGGGCGATATAGACTATCAGCATGAGGTGTTCGGCATGAGTATAGATGAGGAGAAGGGCAAGCCCACAAACGCTGAGTTTATTGCGAGGCTGTCCATAGACTTTTGACAGGAGATGTTGAACATGAAGAATAGAGCCATAGTCATAGTGCTGGACAGCGTCGGAATGGGATATCTGCCCGACGCCAATGAATTCAATGATGTAGGCGCGCATACCATAGGGCATGTTTATGAGCATAGCGGCATGAAAATACCCAATATGGTATCGCTCGGAATCGGCAATATAGAGGGCTCCCGTCTGCCGAGGGTGAGATTTCCGAGAGCGGCATATGGCAGGTCGCTTGAACGCACAAAGGCGAAGGATACGACCTGCGGACATTGGGAAATAGCGGGCTTTCCGATGGAAGAGCCGTTCCGCACATATCCGAACGGATTCCCGAAGAACGTCATAGAGGCGTTTGAAACGAAAATAGGCAGAAAGGTGCTTGGAAACGAGGTAGCATCCGGCACCGAGATAATACAGCGTTTGGGCGATGAGCATGTGAGGACGGGGTATCCGATAGTCTATACCTCTGCGGACAGCGTTTTCCAGATAGCCGCGCATGAGGATGTGATTCCTCTTGAGCAGCTATACGGCTTTTGCGAAACCGCACGAGCCATGCTGGTTGGCGAAAACCTTGTGGGAAGGGTCATAGCAAGACCCTTTGTCGGAGGAAACGGAAAATACACCAGAACCGAAAACAGGCGTGATTACGCGCTTGAGCCGATGCGCGACACAATACTGGACGGCCTTGTAAAAAAGGGTATGGACGTCGTCGGTATAGGCAAGATAGAGGACATATTCGCGCATAGGGGAATCACGACTGTTGACCATACCAAGAACAATCCCGACGGGATAGAGGCGACCATAAGGTTTATTAAGGAGGGCAGGGGAGATTTCATATTCACGAACCTTGTCGATACCGATATGCTTTACGGACACAGGAACGATCCCGATGGATATGCCGCCGCTCTGGAGTATTTCGATTCAAAGCTTCCTGAGATTCTTTCGAGCATGAGCGATACGGATATGCTGATAATAACCGCCGACCACGGATGCGATCCATGCTTCCCCGGAACGGATCATACAAGGGAGTACATACCGATACTCGCCCTCATCGGCAGGGGAAAGCCTGCCGAGCTTGGAACAAGAAGGACGTTCGCGGATATAGGCGCGACGGTTTATGAGTATCTGACGGGAGAAAGCTGGAGCTGCGGGGAGTCGTTCCTCAAGCTTCTCATATAAAATAAAGATAAAACAGAAACTGCCAAGGGTCGCATCCATTGGCAGTTCTTGCTGTCGAAAAAGACTGTTCGACTTTTTGGGCGGAAATTGTCTTTTCTTAAAAGCCAATTCCGAAAACGTAATTGTTCCGCTCACGACATACATGCTGCCGCGAGCGATTGCAGAGGGCAGGGGCTTCGGCCCCCGCACCCCCAAAAGAAGTTTCTTGACAGGATGAGTTGTACTCTTTGGACTTATTCTGTCATCCCGCCACAGGTGATATAGGATATGCTGTCGAGCGTTAAAAGCCTTCGGGCTTCCGTTTTATCACAAGCCTTGACATATATACCGTAGACCTCAAAGCCGTTCTGCTCAATGCTCTTTGCGGCATCTCTGATAGTATCGTTATCGTTCCATAAAATGTTTGAAGCACCGTCCGCGCAATAATTGAGCATACTGATAAGATGCGTTTTGATGGTGTTCTCATCGAATCTACCTTCATGGAAAGAATACATTTTATCTTTATATTCAAGGGAATCGAATGTCAAGAGAGGATATTTGTCGTTTTCATATCCAAGGCACACATATCCTCCGCCGACTCTGAAACCGTAAAGATCGGTTGTATGAACCTTCTTGTCGCTGCATACCGCGCACCATGATATATTGACTTTGTTCGCATCAATCCAATCCATGACCTCGTCATACTTCATGGTGTGATCGAATGTTATGTACACGTCATATAGCCCGGATTCGGGATATGAATCAATAAACTCCTTTTTATCAAAACCATGATTTTGGATGTAACTGAATTCTACTCCGCACATCTGAGGCAGCAAGCGGTTTATGAATCGTGGACTAATTTTATTGTTGCTGCTGTATACGAACATTTTGTTCTGCTTTATTGTGCCGGTCGTGTTGCTGAAAGCGTTAGAAATGGATTCGAACGGAGGTATTACAAATGTATAGTTGCCATACCCCTCATTTTCGATTATGGCTAGCTGCCTGAAGCTTTCCGGCACGAACAGCTCGGTATACACGCTTATGTCAACATCCATCTGTTTCACTTCGCGGAATTCATTGATTTGAAGCACCTTTGATGGATCATAGTAAAGGCTTGCTACAAGTCCCGGAAGGGCATAAACTATAAACATCACAGCGGCAAGAACCAGGCATCCCGTTATTAAGCCCGCTTTAAGGAATGAGAGGCGTATCTGACGCTTGATTCTTTTTGTGAAATTGATGTCGTCCGCGCTTTTTTTATCGTTTTCCGTTTCGGACTCCGTCAGCTTCATTTCGCCAAGCCCTATGTCGTCGCGCTCGGCAATGTAATCCGTAAGAGCCTCGTGCTTTTCGATGTCATTTTCGACAGTTGTCCTTTCATCACCGGAGAGCTGTCCGGCCTTGTATTTCTCTAAAATCTCGGAATACTTCATTGTTCATTCTCCTCCATAATGGCTTTTAATTCCTTCTTCGCTCTGTGAGAAAGCGTCCTGACGTTTGCGGGAGTCAGCCCCGTGAGCTTTGCGATATAGTCGTGCGAGAATCCGGAAAAGTATTGAAGCATTATTATCTCTCGCTTTCTTGTGTCAAGCCTCATTATTGCTCCGTAAAGCTGCTTGTTTTGAAGCCTTGCCAGCACCTCGTCCTCAGCCGACTTATCCGACATTTCGGGCATTTCAGACACTTCATCACCCGTCATACGCGAGTTGATTCTTGCCTGATTCAGAAAAAGGTTTCTCGCTACCATGTATAGCCATGCCCGTATATTCATGTGTTCGTCAGGAAGCGAGATGATTGCCTTGAGAAATGTCTCCTGCATTATGTCCTCTGCCGCCTGACGGCTCTTGCAGAGCGAGTAGCAGTAGATGAACAGCTCGCGGCTGTAACGCTCATATACTTCACGCAAAAGATCATTTTTCATTTCACACCTCCTCTCGTTTGCTTACACCTATAAAACAAACAGAGAGCTGTTTTGTTACAGGAAAACACAAATATATTTAATGCGAAGAATGTATTCCCAATAGTCAAAAGCCGAGCAATCTGTGTATTGCAGAAACGGGAATTATATTGAAAAAACCGCTGCGGCGCGGTTTTTTACGTCAAAGCATCAGGACGTTCAATCATCCCATGAAGCTCTTAAAATCCATATCGTCAGTCAAGCAGCTTTCGACAATATCAAGACAATGCTTTATTTTTTCTCTGTTCGTTCCGGCGTCTTTAAGCTCGTCAACCCACCAGAGAGGCTTCTCTATGGCTTCTTCGAGCGTAACGGAATCGACGAGTTCTTCCCAGACGTCTTCATTGTAATACCTGACGGCGGTTTCGGCGGTCATGTATTTATTGTCGAATGTGGAGTTGGTGCCATCGGGAATTATCACGTCAAAGCCCCTTTCAAAAGCGGACTTTGTCCGTAAGCTGTATTCGCTTACGCCGAATGTGAAATGAAATTTGCCCGCGTTCGTGAAGCGAACATTTCACATGCGTCAGCATATTTCACACGCCGAAGGCGTATTTCACTTGCCCGAAGGGCAAATTTCATTGAAAAAACCATTCCTTTCGGAACGGTTTTTTCTGGCGCATCCGGCGGGACTCGAACCCACTGCCTTATGCTCCGGAGGCATACGCTCTATCCGGGTGAGCTACGGATGCTTGGCTCTGCTATTATATCACCGTGCTTGAGTTATTGCAATACGATGAGTAAGATTGCTGAAAAAAGATTGAAGGGCGCATGACGCTTTGTCCATGCGCCCTGATGATAATAAAGCCCTTATGCGTTTAATATCACATATGGCAAGGCGCGAGAGTGCCGGAGCGAAAACTCAAAGTCTTTCCGGAACCTTGGCGTTTATCGCATCGGTGAGTTCACGAATCTTGTCTATGACGGATTGAGCTGCATCCTCTATGGCAATATCGCCGCCGAATGACTTATCCCTTGCGGAAAGCTCAAAGCAGCCGCGTGCGAGCGTCTTGGGGCTGATAACGACGCGGACGGGTGCGCCGAGAAGGTCGGCGTCGGAGAACATGAAGCCCGCTGAAACGGAGCGGTCGTCATACAGCACGTCAACGCCTGCGTCAAGAAGCGCGTTGTAGAGCTTGTCGGCGGCGGCATGAACTGCTTCGTCATTGGCTCGCAGGGCGCATATCTCGACCTGCCACGGAGCTATTGTTATGGGCCAGATGGGGCCGTAATCATCGTGATGTGACTCACATACAGACGCAATGAGGCGTCCTACTCCTATTCCGTAGCAGCCCATAATGGGGTTCTTGCGCTCTCCGGTTTCGGTATCGTACGTCATGCCCATGGACTCGGTATAACGCTTGCCGAGCTGGAATATGTTGCCTACCTCTATGCCGCGGCGGATGTTGAGCGAATGCTTGCCGCAGTTGGGGCATACGCCGCCCTCGACGGCTTTTGTAAGGTCGATGAACTCGGTTCCTTCGGGAAGATCGCGGGAGGGATTGAAGCCCTTGAAGTGGTATTCTTCCTTATTAGCACCGCAAACGAGGTTTGTCGCCCCACAAAGGGAGCGGTCGAACAGCACTGTCGCCTTTGTGGAAAGCCCGACGGGGCCTATATTTCCTGCGGTCAGGTCTGCGTTTTCTATCTCGACGGCGGGATGAATCTCCGACTTGATGTAATTGGTGAGCTTGGTCTCGTTTATCTCAAGGTCGCCGCGGCAGAATACAAGCACATATGAATCATCGGAGTTCCTCTGATAAACAACAGCCTTGCAGGTCTGCTTGGAGGTGATGTTAAGAAGCGCACCGACCTCCTCAATGGTCTTGGCGTCGCCCGTGAATACATCCTCAAGCGGGAGCATCTCGGCATCGGCTGAGTTTTCGGTTATCGCCTCGCAAGCCTCCATGTTGGCACGGAAGCCGCATTCGGGACATATGACAATGGAGTCCTCACCTATGTCGGTGAGGAGCATGAACTCATGGCTGACTTTGCCGCCCATCATACCGGAATCGGACTTGACGGCTATGACTTCGGGAACTCCCGCACGGGCATATATGCGCTCATATGCGCGATACGCGCGCTCATAGTACTTCTCAAGGTCTTCCTGAGATGTGTGGAAGGAGTAAGCGTCCTTCATTGTGAACTCGCGGACGCGGATAAGTCCGCCTCTTGCACGGGGCTCGTCGCGGAATTTGGTCTGTATCTGATAGATCATGAACGGATACTTCTGATATGTGCCTGCCACATTCATGGCAAGCTGAACGGCGGCTTCCTCATGGGTCATACCGAGAACCATGTCGGCTCCGCTTCTGTCCTTGAAGCGCAGAAGCTCCTTGCCTATGGACTCAAATCGGCCGGAGGACTGCCAGAGCGTCGCGGGCATTACGACGGGGAAGAGAACTTCCTGACCGTCAATGGCGTCCATCTCCTCGCGCAGGATGGCCTCGATCTTGTTCTGTATGCGCTTTGTCGGAGTGAACAGCGAATAGATGCCGTTGCCGACCTGCTTCATGTAACCGCCGCGCGTCATCAGATTCTGACTTTCAATGTCAAAAGCGCGCTCCTTGAATCTTTCACCGAGAATATTGCGAACCTTCATAAATGTACCTCAAAGTTTTGTTTTTTATTGCCAAATGGGATTATAGACCCATTATCGCGGATTGTCAATTTAAAAATTGTTTTTTATTGTTTTAGAGCGATAATCCTGCGACCAAAGTGAGCCGCGAGGAACCTTGAAAAATCAGGCATGATCTACCGCTCCTGCGAGAAATATCCCTGTGTTTTCCTAAGAACGTCAAAGCAGAGTGTCAAAGATTTCTTGAGAGCCATTTGTATTAAATCAACACCTTTCCAAGACGCCGGTTAATTATTGCCTGTTATATTTCAAATTAAGCGGATACTATTTCGGAAACAAGCTCACCGAGATTATCGTCAACCGGAAGCTTATCCGGGCTATCCGAGCTCTGACTGTCGGACTTGACGGTCGAGGGTATATCACGCTTCTGGATGAGATATATGTTCTTCATAAGGTCGGCAGGATCGGAATAATCATCCGGAAGGACGGAGGGGTCGATCTCGTCGTTCTCCGCTGGAGTGGCATCGGATGCTTGCTCGTCAGCACCGTCAGCTTCATCCGATGAATGACAGGGCTCCTTGCAGTCCTTACAACTGCAATTACACTTATCCACCTCGGCGCAGATGCTCTTTGTCTGAGCCTCGCTGTCGTCGATAACAGAGCTCAGCATGGCGGCAAATTTTTCGGATTGCTCATTCAGATATTCAATGGTCTTTCTGAGCATATCGTTCATATTGGCGGCGACATCCTTGCGCTTTATTACCTCCATCTGAGAAGCCATTATGGTGCGCTCAACAAATATATTGGCGTCCGTGCGGATGTTCTCGGAATAGTCGTCGGCTTCCTTGCGCAAATTAGCTGCCTCCTCATCCGCATGGGAGATAACGCTTTGAGCCTTTGTATTGGCGTCAAGTATGTGCTGCTCCGCTTCGGATATAAGCTGATCATGTTTTTCTCCTGCCTGCCGCTCAATATTGTCCGCGACCCTGTTCGCCTCCAAAATGGCGCGAAGCACCGAGGCCTCCTGATCCTTCAGACGGTTTACCTCAGCCTCAAGCTCCGAAACGCGCTGACGCATGGACTCGTTTTCGGCTGCGCTCTTTGAAAGAAGCTCCTGCAATTCCTTTGCCTTTCTACCAAACATCATTTGCCTCCTGTTTATTTGAAAAAAGATTGCTGATTACTGTTGAAATTTTCCGGAACCGGGTATCCCATATGCTCATACGCACCCGGCATGAGTATGCGTCCGCGGGGCGTTCTTGCTATGAAGCCGAGCTGCATGAGATATGGCTCGTACACATCCTCAATGGTCGTGGCGTCCTCTCCGGTCGAAGCGGCTATGGTATCGAGCCCGACGGGTCTGCCGCGAAATTTGACTATCATAGCTTCAAGCATACGGCGGTCAACGGAGTCCAAACCAAGCTCGTCAATGCCGAGCATTTCAAGTCCGCGCATGGCTGTTTCGCAGTCGATAACGCCGCTCCCCTTAACCTGAGCAAAGTCGCGTACACGCTTTAAAAGCCTGTTTGCGACACGCGGAGTGCCGCGAGACCTTGAAGCTATCTCAAGCGCACCGTCGGACGTTATGCTGACGTCCAGTATGCCCGCGCTGCGAACGATTATTTCCTTCAATGTTTCGGGCGAATAAAGCTCAAGCTGCTCCTTTATGCCGAATCTGTCTCTGAGAGGGGAGGTCAAAAGTCCGAGCCTTGTTGTCGCGCCCACAAGCGTAAAGCGCGGCAGCTCCATTCGTATGGAGCGAGCCGACGGCCCCTTGCCTATGACTATATCGTAGGCGAAGTCCTCCATGGCAGGATAGAGTATCTCCTCAACGCTGGCGTTAAGACGGTGTATCTCGTCTATGAACAGTATGTCGCCCTCGTTTATATTGGAGAGTATCGCGGCAAGGTCGCGGCTGTGGGTTATAGCCGGACCGCTTGTGACCGACAGTTTTCCGCCCATCTCATTTGATATGATGGACGCGAGGGTCGTCTTGCCGAGTCCCGGAGGGCCGTACAAAAGCACATGATCAAGAGCCTCGCAGCGAAGCTTTGCCGCGTTGATATATACGCTCACATGCTCCTTGACCTTTTCCTGACCTATGTACTCGTTTAAGAACCTCGGTCGAAGGCTGTATTCTATTTTTTCATCCTCCTCCTGAAATGAGGAGGATATGATCCTTTCATCAAAATCCATTGTTTATCTCTTTGAAAACTCCTTGAGAGCGTGTTTGATCATTTCTTCGACGCTTGAGCAGTCGTCAAGACCCGCAACGACCCTGCCCGCGTCAGCACCGTCATAGCCGAGCGATACAAGTGCCGCAATGCTCTCGGCGCGTATGGATGAGCTTGAAGCTTCAATGTCGGAAGCCATGCCGGCATGACTGACGTCGGATGAGTCAACCTTTTCCTTCAGCTCAAGTATGACCCTTGCTGCGGTCTTTTTACCCATGCCCTGAACCCTGTCAAACGCGGCGGCGTTGTCGGTCATTACCGCGAGTGCTACATCGTCGGGAGTAAGCACGGAAAGCACGTTCAGAGCGACCTTGGGGCCGATTCTTGAAACGCCTATGAGCTTTCTGAACATGGCTCTTTCGCTTTCGGTCAGGAACCCATACATGGCTATGGAGTCCTGAGATATATGAAAATGGGTGTAAAGCTTGGCTTCACGTCCTGCCAAAAGCTCCTTTAAGGTTATTGAGCTGCAAAGAAGCTCATAGCCAATGCCGGCCGCTTCTATAACACAGCGGTCTGCAAAAACAGTATCGACGATTCCTCTGATATGCGCGTACATTATTTTATCCTGTATTCCTCCAGTGATGGGCCTATTGCGCTTGCGTGACATATTGCCGCGCCGAGCGCGTCGGCTGCGTCATCGGGCTTGGGCAGCGTGTTAAGCTTCAAAAGCAGCTTTACCATGGACTGTACCTGAAGCTTGTCAGCATGTCCGTCCCCGGTAACGCTGAGCTTTATCTGCATGGGAGTATACTCATACAGCGGAAGCCCCGCCTGTTGAGCGGCGAGCAGAGCAACGCCGCGTCCCGCAGCGACCTGAATGGCGGTCTTGGCGTTGTGATAGAAGAAAAGCTCCTCGAAAGCGATATGATCCGGCTTGAATTTTTCAATCAGCATAGCAACTCCACGGTGAAGTATTTCCAGCCTTTCAGGGAAAGTCCTGTTCGCCCTTGTTTCGATAACACCGTAATCAAGCACAGTAAAGCTTCCGCGGTCATACTTTAAAAGACCGTAGCCCAATATGGCATATCCGGGATCAATTCCTAAAATAACCATCAAAGCCTTCCCAACACATTATAACCCGACACTATATTACCATGAAAACAAATAATTTACAAGCATCTCACGCAAACTATATGCAAATCATTTTCTGTCAAGAGAGGGAAATATGGGCTTCGTTGTAATAATCGTATCGTTAATACTGCTTTTTCTGATAACCGAAAAAAGGATAGAGGTGGGTTTAACGCTTGAAAAATTTAAAGTTTTCGGTACTGCCAGACTGTTGCTGTTCTTCGGTATGCTGAAAATACCCGTCAGATTTGTCATATTCTATAGGCTTGGCGAGGGCTTGATGATTTGCAGACAGGGCGGCAAAGCGCGGGTAATACGAAAAAAAACCGATGAGAGCCGAAAAAAGCTCGATTTTAAAGCCTTTACCTCCGTTGAGGAGCTTCATTTGAAAGGTGAGCTTGGAATAAACGGCGCGCCGGATAAAAGCGTAATACTGTCGGGACTGCTTCAAACGGTGCTTTTGGAGCTTTCGCTGTGTGTTTATCCGAAAAAGCCCGATGTGCTGATTGTGCCTTCGCTTAACATTCCGGTTTTTAAACTGAATTTGGAAGGAATAGTTTTGTTTATGCCTGGGAAATTTATTCTTGAAGAAATAAAAAGCAGAAGGAGAAAAACAACATGAGCCATCCAATAGAGAATATAATGCAGTCGTCAATGGAGCATATAAAAAGATTGGCGGATGTGAACACGGTTATAGGAAACCCCATAATCACAGAGGACAATACCATGATACTCCCGGTATCGAAGGTGACGCTCGGAATGATAGTCGGCGGGGGAGAGTATTCGGCTTCGCAGGATGATAGGAAGCGTTCAGATGTAATCGTAAACAACGACTATCCGTTCATAGGCGCATCGACACTCGGAATGAGCCTTACGCCGCTTGCGTTCCTTGCTGTCCAGAACGGCAATGTGCGGGTGCTTCCGGCAAAGCAGGATTGTGCGTCGGAACGCCTTATTGACTTTATTCCCCAGATAATAGACATGGCGGAGAGAGTAATAAAGGAGTGTTCGGGAAGCTGCGCAAAGGATGACAGGGGCGGAAACGCTTGCTGCGGAGGAAAAAAACATATGGAGAGGAAACCGAATGAAGAACAGAAACCACAGAATAGGACTGAGGGCAGCGAAAGACCCTACAGCTTTGATATTGAGTATGACAATGATGAGGATACCGTAAAATGAACAGAACATGGATGAAGGCCTCCGCAGCCATGATAACAGCCTTTGGAATGATAATGATGATGATGACCTCAAAGGCGGAGCCGTTGCTGGCTCCGGACGCCGCTTCCATGGCAGTTATAGAATGTGAGAGCGGATGCTTACTTGCTGAACGGAATAAGGATGTGAGGCTCCCCATGGCGAGTACGACAAAGATAATGACAGCTCTCATTGTGCTTGAAAACTGTGACATAAACGAACAGTTCGTTATACCGGATGAGGCTGTGGGAACCGAGGGCTCCTCAATGTATCTCGGATACGGCGAGCGCGTAAGCGTCAAAGACCTGCTCTATGGGCTTATGCTTGCATCGGGAAACGATGCGGCGGTCGCGCTGGCTGTCCATGTCGGCGGAGATGTAAAGGGATTCGTCGATATGATGAATAAAAAAGCGGAGGATATGGGACTTGAAAGGACGCATTTTGTCACTCCGAACGGGCTTCATTCGGATGAACACCTGACGACCGCGTATGAGCTGTGCCTCATTGCGAGAGAAGCTCTGAAAAATGAAGTGTTCCGTGAAATAACCTCGACAAAGTATTATAAGACCGAAACCGGCGATAAGGTCAGAACGCTGAAAAACAAGAACAGTCTGTTGTGGGATTACGAGGGAGCGTTCGGAGTAAAGACGGGGTACACAATGGCTGCGGGAAGGTGCCTTGTTTTCGGAGCCGAAAGGGACGGCATGACGGTTGTAGGCACGGTTTTGAACTGCCGCCCCATGTTTGAAACGGCGGCAGAGCTTCTGGATGAAGCGTTTGAGACATTTTCAAAGGAAACCGTCGTGGAAGCGGGACAGCCGGCGTCAAATACATATATTAAAAACAGCATCGAAAACATATTGGAAATTGAAACCAAAGGGAGTATAATAACCGTGATGCGAAAGGACGAGAAGAAGTCGTTTAATATCAGTTGTGAAGTGTATCCCGATTTAACCGCTCCGATATTCAAGGGCGAAACGGTTGGCGTGCTGAATGTATACGACGGCGGCGAGCTTGTAGGCAGTACGGAGCTTGTGGCAAAGAACGATGTCCATTTAAGGGATTACGGCTTTTGGTGGAGGCTTCTTTCGGATTTGTTCGCAGCATAAAACAATGGAGCTTTTTAGCATGAGACTGCAAAAGTATATGGCTGACGCCGGCATTGCGTCACGCAGAAAATGTGAGGAATTGATTCAGCAGGGAAGAGTTACGCTGAACGGCATGGTCGCGGAGATAGGTGCTGCGGTCAATGAGGGCGATGTTGTCGAATTTGACGGCAGAGTGATTCTTCCTGCTGAACAAAAGGTCGTCTACGCTTTTTACAAGCCCAAAAACGTCATTTGCACGGCTTCGGACGAAGAAGACAGAATAAAGGTAATAGATTATTTTAACGATGTCCCTTACAGGGTCTATACAGTAGGACGCTTGGATTATGATTCCGAGGGTCTGATTTTCGTTACAAATGACGGCGAGTTTGCGGACAGGCTCACTCATCCGCGATACATGAAAACCAAGACATACAGAGTGCTATGCACGGGAGAGATAACCGATGCTGATGTGAGAATGCTCAAGAAAGGTATCAGGCTTGACGACGGGATTACCGCGCCGGCCGATGTGAGGGTTATTAAAAAAGGAGCCGAGAGATCACAGCTTTTAATTGCGATCCATGAGGGCAGGAACCGTCAGGTAAGGAGGATGCTTGACGCCATAGGACACAAAACACTCAGACTTTGCAGAATCTCCATTGGGGATATAGGGCTTGATGGGCTCAAACCGGGCGAAAAAAGGCTGCTCGGCGAAAAAGAGATAAAGAGCTTTTATGAATAATGAACAGATAAGATATACAATTAAATATAATATTTTTCCAAGCAGGGAAAAAGGATTTTAAGTCGAATATCGGAATTAGGGAATGATTGAGGCGAAGAAAAATGTCGCCATTGAAATTATCTGGAGGGTTCATCATGTACGATTCTTTATCGGTTCTCGGAATTGGTCTTTCCGTTGTTTTTTTTGGATTGGTCTGTCTCATCGGCATTATATACTTAATGAGCTTTATAATCAGAATAGTGAACCATGAGGGATTGGGTACTGCGAAGCATACGGATGTTATACCCCGTACACAGGGCTTCAGTCCCGTCACATCTTCCGCGCCGATTAAGCTTACGGGTGAGAAAAGGCGCGAAACGGTTGCCGCCATCTCAGCGGCAATAGCCGAGTATCTCGGAACCGACGTAAGCGCTATAAGGATTCACGGCATAAGGCGTGTCGGCGGCGGCGCGGAGGTTACTGCGGCAGCCGACAGACGTGAGCTTGTAGCCGTTATCTCCGCCGCCATAGCGGAGGAAATGGGAACGGATATTTCCGGAATCCGTATTCACTCCATTCGCAAGGTTGCCTGAGAGGGCTTTTGAACTACTGAACTAATAATGAAAAAAAACGGCATATGCCATTTTGGGAGGTTAAAATGCGTAAATTCATGGTCAATGTAAACGGTACCTCATACGAAGTTGAGGTGGAGGAACTTAAAGGTGATGTCAAGCCTGCCGCACCCGCACCTAAGGCTGCAAGCAAGCCCGCGAAGGCGTCAAACGGTGCTGCGGAAACGATCTCCGCGCCCATGCCCGGCACTATTGTAAGCGTCAATGTTAAGACAGGCGACAGCTTCAAGCGCGGACAAGTTCTTTTGGTGCTTGAGGCCATGAAGATGGAAAACGAGATACTTGCTCCCCGCGACGGACGTGTTGTGAGCCTGAATACCCAGAAGGGTTCAACCGTCAATTCCGGCGACATTCTTATTGCATTCGAATAAACCAAGGTCAACACATGGGAGCTATATTAGATTTTTTAAAGCAATCGGGCTTTTATAGGCTCTTTACATCGGGCGATACCGCATGGTGGGCGTCGATTACGATGATAGCGGTCGCATGCCTGTTGCTGTATCTTGCTATCGTTAAGAAGTTCGAGCCGATGCTCCTTCTTCCGATAGCGTTTGGTATGCTGCTTACAAATCTTCCCGGAGCCGATATGTATCATCCGACGCTTTTTGCCGGCGGTCATGTAGCTTGGGAGGGATTTTCGGATAAAGCCGGACTCATAGACTATCTTTATCTTGGAGTAAAGCTTGGAATTTACCCGTGCCTGATATTCCTCGGCGTCGGAGCAATGACGGATTTCGGCCCGCTCATAGCCAATCCCAAGAGTCTGCTTCTCGGCGCGGCGGCGCAGGCTGGTATATTCATTGCCTTCATAGGCGCAAAGCTTTTGGGCTTTGCCGATGGTGTTGCCGCTTCCATAGGAATTATCGGCGGTGCCGACGGCCCCACGGCGATATTCGTCACATCAAAGCTCGCTCCGGATTACCTCGGTTCAATAGCAATCGCGGCGTATTCGTATATGGCGCTTGTCCCGCTTATTCAGCCGCCCGTTATGAAGCTGCTGACTACCAAGAGGGAGCGTCAGATAGTCATGAAACAGCTTCGCCCCGTAACAAGGACGGAGAAGATAATTTTCCCGATAATAGTTACAATTTTCACCGCATTGCTTGTACCTTCCGCAGCCAGCCTTGTGGGTATGCTCATGCTTGGCAACCTGCTTCGTGAGAGCGGAGTTGTTGACAGGCTCAGCAAGACGGCTCAGAACGAGCTTATGAATATTGTCACTATTTTCCTCGGCATCAGCGTTGGCGCGACTGCGACCGCGCAGATGTTCCTGAGGCTTGATACTCTCGGAATATTCGCCATGGGCATCGCGGCGTTCATATGCGGTACAGCCGGCGGCGTTCTGCTTGGCAAGCTCATGTGCCTGCTTACAAAGGGCAAGATAAATCCGCTCATAGGCTCCGCGGGCGTTTCGGCGGTTCCGATGGCGGCGAGGGTTTCGCAGGTAGTCGGACAGAAGGAGAATCCTTCCAACTTCTTACTCATGCACGCTATGGGCCCGAATGTAGCCGGAGTTATAGGTTCGGCTATTGCGGCGGGTGTATTCCTCGCACTGTTCAACTAAGAAAGGTGTAATGATATGGCAAAGTTATTGGTTACAGATACAATTCTGCGTGATGCTCACCAGTCACAGGCAGCGACCCGCATGAGGATTGAGGATATGCTGCCCGCTTGCGAGCTGCTTGACTCGGTCGGTTACTGGTCGCTTGAGTGCTGGGGCGGAGCCACATTCGATTCCTGTCTCCGTTTCCTCAACGAGGATCCATGGGAGAGGTTGCGCACGCTTCGCAAAGCGCTTCCGCATACAAAGCTTCAAATGCTGTTCAGGGGGCAGAACATACTCGGCTATAAGCATTATGCCGATGATGTTGTTGAACAGTTCTGCCGCAAGGCTATCGAGAACGGCATTGACGTCATAAGGATTTTCGACGCTCTGAACGACGTAAGAAACCTTGAGGCGGCAATCAAATACACAAAGAAGTACGGCGGTTGGTGCGAGCCCGCTCTTAGCTACACGATAAGCCCCGTTCATTCCGAGGACTATTTTGTAAAGCTTGCCAAGGAGCTTGTGCAGATGGGTGCCGATTCCATATGTATCAAGGATATGGCGAACCTGCTTCTGCCCTATGCCGCTTACAATCTCGTAAAGCGTTTGAAGGCGGAGATTGATGTTCCCATTCACCTGCATACCCATAATACGACGGGTACGGGCGATATGACGATACTCAAGGCGGTTGAGGCGGGCGTCGATATAGTCGATACCGCGCTTTCCCCCATGGGTAACGGCACAAGCCAGCCTGCGACGGAACCCCTTGTTGCAACCCTTAAGGGAACCGATCGTGATACGGGTCTTGACCTTAATAAGATGGCTGAGGCTGCGAAGCATTTCCGCGGCGTAGCCGCAAAGCTCAAGCAGGAGGGCGTACTTGATCCCAAGGTTCTCTCCGTCGATACCAATACGCTGATGTATCAGGTTCCCGGCGGAATGCTTTCCAACCTCATAAGCCAGCTAAAGCAGGCGAATGCCGAGGATAAGTATTATGAAGTTCTTGCCGAGATTCCGAGAGTTCGTGAGGACTTCGGCTATCCGCCCCTTGTCACTCCGACAAGCCAGATTGTCGGCTCTCAGGCCGTTCTCAATGTTATCTCCGGTGAGCGTTATAAGATGTTCACCAAGGAGTCCAAGGGCCTGCTTGCCGGCGAGTACGGCAGACTTCCGGGCAAGGTCAATGAATCGGTGCGCCGTAAGGCTATCGGTGAGAACGGCAAGGTCATAACATGCCGTCCCGCAGACCTTCTTGAGCCGGAGCTTAAAAAGTACACCGAGGAGCTGAAGGGCATCGCAAAGTGCGAGGAGGATGTATTGAGCTATGCTCTGTTCCCCCAGGTTGCCATGAAGTTCTTTGAGAACCGTGACAAGAAGCCCGAAGCAGCCGCACAGCCCCAGAGTGCGCAGGCTCAGGCCCCTGCCAAGGCAAGCGCGTCCGATAACGGCGACGTCCGCGTGCTGTACGTTGAGGATCTGACCGAGAATATGTAATTAAATCAAAATGAATCATATGGAATGCCGCATTGTAAGCTGAAAGCTTCGTTGCGGCATTCCTTTGTCATGCTGAAAAATAAAAGGTGATTTCGTGACATGGTCACGGAACGTACAAAGAGTATATGATAATATTCAGGCATATAATAAGCATACTCAGATAAGACGCACAGAACAGGAGGCTAATATGAGTAACAGACGCAGAACGGTTATAGTGGGCGGAGTTGCCGGCGGAGCAAGCTGCGCTGCAAGATTGAGAAGGCTTGATGCCGAACGTGAGATAATAATACTTGAGCGCGGGGAGTACATTTCCTATGCGAACTGCGGATTGCCATACCATGTCGGCGACGTCATAAGGAACAGGAACGCGCTGCTTTTGATGACTCCGGAGCGCATGAAGGAGCGTTTCAATATTGATGTTCGCGTGAAAAACGAGGTCATATCCATAGACCGAAGGAATAAGAAGGTTACTGTTCGTCGGACGGACAGCGGTGAAAGCTATGAGCAGCCATATGACGAGCTTGTGATAGCTACCGGTTCATCACCTCTGCGTCCGCGGATTCCGGGAATAGAAAGTCAACGGATAAAGACGCTTTGGACTGTGCCGGATACTGATGAGATACGAAGCATGATTATGAGCGGCAGTATCAAAAAAGCGGCAGTAATAGGCGGAGGGTTTATAGGTCTTGAGATGGCTGAGAATCTTCACCATGCTGGAGTTGACGTGTCGCTTATAGAGGCAATGGATCAGGTCATGGCTCCGGTGGATTATGAGATGGCGCAGATGCTCCACGATAACATCAGACAGAACGGTGTGAGCCTTTATCTGTCGGACGGAGTGGAGTCGTTTGATGACGATGGAAAGCAGGTTACGGTTCATCTCAAGAGCGGAAGAGCGGTCAAAGCGGATATGGTCATACTTTCAATAGGCGTACGTCCAAACAGCTCTATAGCAAAAGAAGCCGGTTTAAAGCTCAATGAGCGCGGCGGCATAGTAACGGATGAGCATATGAGGACGGACGACCCCTCAATCTACGCTGTAGGAGATGTGATTGAGGTGGAGGATTTTGTTTTCAAGGGCAGAACCATGGTTCCGCTTGCGGGGCCTGCCAATAAGCAGGGAAGGATAGCTGCCGACGTTATAGCAGGCAAAGATGCGGCATACAGGGGAACGCAGGGTTCATCCGTAGCAAAGGTTTTTGATCTGACGGTCGCTTCAACCGGAACCAATGAAAAGACGCTCATCAAGCGGGGAATGAGCAAGGGGAAGGATTATGAGAGCCTTATAATAACTCAGAACTCCCACGCGGGCTACTATCCGGGAGCAACTCCCATGACGCTGAAGCTGTTGTTTGACAGGACTTCGGGCAAGATATTCGGCACACAGATAGTCGGCAGGGAAGGCGTGGACAAGCGAATCGACATCATCGGCGTTGCGATGAGGCTTGGAGGAACCGCTTATCAGCTCAAGGATCTGGAGCTTGCGTATGCGCCGCCCTACTCTTCGGCAAAGGATCCGGTCAATATGGCGGGGTATGTCGCGGAGAACATCCGGGACGGGCTTGTAAGGATAGCCGCGTTTGATGCTCCGAAGACCGAAAAAGATGCGCAGCTTTTGGATGTCCGTGAGGAAGCGGAGGTAATGGCATATTCGGTACCGGATTCAACGAACATACCGCTTGGCACGCTTCGTGAGCGTTTGCATGAGCTGGATAGAAGCAGAAAGGTTATCGTGTTCTGTGCCGTTGGCGTGAGAGCTTATAACGGAGCGCGCATACTCATGCAAAACGGATTCAAGGACGTTGAGATATATCCGGGCGGCGTTCGTCTTTATGCGGCGAATTTTCCGTCTGATGACGACAAAGCCGATAAGGGTAACGATGAAAAAAAGGAGAGTGCGGATATGCCGGGGAAAGAAGCGGACAATAAACAAGAGGTCGGGAGTGCCGTTAAAAGGATGAGGCTTGATTGCTGCGGAATGCAATGTCCCGGCCCGATTATGGAGGTGTTCAAGTCGGTTAAGACAATGAACGATGGGGATATTCTTGAGGTAACGGCATCCGATCCGGGATTTGCGAGGGACATAGCTTCATGGTGCAAGCGTACAGGGAATACTCTTGTCAGCAACGAACAGCGAAACGGCGAGTATACCGCGGCAATACGCAAGGGAACGCAGATATTGCCGATACGGAATGAAGTCGAATCGGGAAGCGCAAAGGGCAAGACAATAATAGTGTTTGACGGCGATATGGATAAGGTGCTTGCAAGCTTTGTAATAGCCAACGGTGCGCTTGCAATGGGGCGCCCGGTTACGATGTTCTTCACATTCTGGGGTCTGACCGCCCTTAGAAAAAGCAATAAGGTAAAGGTAAAAAAGAGCTTTATTGAAAGGATGTTCGGAGTAATGCTTCCCAAGGGAGCAGCCAGACTCAAGCTCTCCAAGATGAACATGGGAGGCATGGGTACGGCTATGATGAAGGGAATAATGAAGGATAAAAATATCGACTCCCTTGAGGATATGATGAAAAAAGCCATTGAAAACGGCGTCAAGATAATCGCCTGCTCCATGAGCATGGACGTTATGGGCATACGCCCCGAAGAGCTTATTGACGGGGTCGAGATAGGAGGCGTCGGCACATATCTGGGTGATGCCGAGGAATCCGACGTGAACCTCTTTATCTGATACGCAAACATATTAAAGGCCGTGACAGATATTCCGTCCGTCACGACCTTTGCTTATTCGCTCGAAGTCCTGTTTCGGCACTTTAAAAGTGCTTAGGATTATTTATCCTCGCAGCCGCAGTCACAGTTGTGATCATGGCAGCCGCAATCGCAGTCGTCACCGCAGCAGCAATCGTCCTCGGCAAGGAGCTGCTCGGCGTAGGCAATAAGCTCATCCATCTCGTCGTCTTCGGGAGGTACAAACTCCTCGGTCTGACCATCCTCACTCACGACAATGCGCATGATGTAAAGACCGCCTTCCTCTTCGTCACACTCGCCTTCGCACTCGTCCTCGCAGCAGCCGCATTTGTCGGAGCAATCGGCGAGAATGGCGTACTCCTTATCGTTGTGATCGAAGTAGGTTATGACATCAAGCTCAAACTCGTTGCCGTCATCATCTGTGAAAACGACAAAATCCCTTTCTTCTTCCATTGTTATAATTCTCCCTTCATCAGAATCAATGGAATTGTACAACAACTTTAGGTTTTTTGCAATATGGTTTTAATAAAATATTTATCGAAAAAGTATTCTGAAAGCTATTGCAGATACCTACTTGACGGTTAGTCTGCGTGAATTGTTTGCATTTTATATTCTTTTGTGGTAAAATACCCGTATTGGAGGGATTACCATGCCAAAAGCTGTTATAAACGATCAATACATTAACTATGAAATAGCGGGGGTAAGGGACTTTAAACTCAGGACGCCGGCATTATTGCTTCATGGCAATGGTGAAAGCATGAAGGTTTTCGCGGGACTTGTATCAATTCTGGCGTCGTCAAGGGGATTTGTGCTGATGGACAGCCGTTATCAGGGCGGTTCGTCGCCCGCAGTCGAAGGGCTTGTTCCGCATATAAGCTATGAGCTGATGGCGGATGATGCGCTGAAGCTTATGGAGGATGAGCTTGGAATCGGTGAATATGACATCATAGGTTATTCGGATGGAGCTATCACGGCAATGCTCATGGCGTTAAGGTCAATACATGTCAGAAAGCTTATACTCATAGGGGTAAACTCCGATCCTTCGGGTTTAAAGCCCAAGACCGTACGCGCCATCAAAAAGAGCATGTCTGACGCACAGCATCGAAAAAAACGCATTCGGTATGAGCTGTGCCGAATGATGCT
This sequence comes from uncultured Eubacteriales bacterium, assembly GCA_902787375.1. Lineage (GTDB taxonomy): Bacteria > Bacillota > Clostridia > Christensenellales > CAG-138 > UBA3857. Next base: position 9,723 of record CADAGD010000006.1, on the reverse strand, counting down.
TGAGGAGCCTAAGCTTACCAAAAACGATCTTGCTTCAATAATCTGCGAAACGACGGTTGTATACGGCCAGAAGGATGACGCCATAAAGCGTGAGCATTCCTCTCAGATAGCGGACGCGATACCGCATGGAAGCTTTGTTGAGATTAAGAACGCGGGGCATGAGATACCGATTACGCATTACAAGGAGCTTTCCGAGCTTGTCCGCTCATTGCTTTGATTATTTATTGAATATTTAAAATCACCTCCGCCGATAATAAGTGCGGAGGTGATTACTTTGAAGGATGAGATCTATGAAAAGGATTTCGAGCAGCCGACGCGAGCGGCTTCAGCGAATGAGTATACCGGTCTTATGTACACTCCTGCGGGTGACGAGGAGGAACGTCATTCATATAGTGAGATACAGCCTATTATGACCGACCCTGCCGACAGCACGGATACAAAGCGTAAAAAGCGCAGGAAGAAGGAGGAAATCCATCGCTGATTATATGCCGCTTATCCCACTCGACATTTGCTGAGCGAATGTTTGCGTCATTGCTCCGATCGATGTCCATAATTCTCTCATGAATTGCGGATCGGCTTTCCGATGGGGCAAGGATGAGCTTGCTGAGTTTTCATGCTTTGAGTGGGTTTTTCGGTATATGGAAGCCGGGAAGGACAGCAGTTTGCGCCTTCCCGCTTTTGTTTTCTTCGATAATACAGCGTGATGAGCCGCAAATCTTTCGCAAAGCAGGGACTTTTTTTCAAAAAATCGTATGATTGACTTTTCAAACATGGTGTTTATGTGGTATAATACAACAATCAACGAGAGGAACAGGTAATGAAGCGTCGTCACTATCGAATACATTATACCGACCATGCAACACCATTGCGCAGGATAAAGCGTAAGCAGATATCATGGAAGAACATTTTTCTGGTTCTAATTGCCTTGGCAATAGTAGCGGTTATCGTTTTCGTCGTACTCAAATGGACGGAGCTTGGCGGGACAGAAGGCTTAATACAGCAATAGATATATTTGAGGGCGGTATAATACCGTTTCAAATGCAAAAAACGCAGAATGCAAGGATAAACAATATCGGGAAGGAAGTGTGAATATGAGAAACTCAGCAAGGATAATCGCCCTGCTTATGGCGGCATTTTTCGTCTTGTCGGCAGTTGTAGCCGTTGTCGCGGTATTTGTTCGGTAATATTTCATTTTTTATAACGCAAATAACTGTAAGTTTAGCTGCTAAGTCAAAGGAGATTAAACCATGGAAACCTTTTTTTATCCATCGGCGACCGGGCTTTGCGATATTGCGGCATACAGATGGCTGCCTGACGGTGAGCCTAAAGCTGCAATACAGATAGTTCATGGCATGGCGGAACATGCCATGCGGTACTGTGAGATTGCCGAATATCTCAACTCGATCGGATATGCGGTGTATGCGAATGACCATGCGGGGCATGGTGCATCGGTAAACGGAAACGGTAAAAAAGGCTTTTTTGCGTTTGAAAACGGTTGGGATTTGATTATTGACGACGTAATGGTGCTTCACAAGATAATAAGGAGAGAGCATCCCGGACTGCCAAACGTGTTGTATGGGCATTCAATGGGGAGCTTTATTGCAAGAGCTTGCGCATCAAGATTCCCCATGGAGTTTGATGCCTTTGTTTTTTCGGGTACAGCGGGGAAAAATCCGGCTGTCGGCATTGCGAGGCTTTTGGCAAGGCTGAGGATCGGGAAAACAAAAGGAGATGTGCCGGATAAAAAGCTTGACTCGTTGGCGTTCGGCAGTTATAACAAGGGAATTGAATGTGCGAGGACGAGGTTCGACTGGCTTACAAGGGATAAGGAAGTCGTTGATGAATACATAAGGGACGACATGTGCGGATTTACATTCACATCCGCCGCTTTCCGGGACTTGTTCGACGGTCTAAAGGAGATTTCCGGCAGGAAGTGGGCAGCCAAGGTGGAAAATGTTCCTATCTGCATGATTGCGGGAAAGGCGGATCCTGTTGGGGCGTATGGCAAGGGCGTTATGGAGGTTTGCGAAAACCTGAGAAAAACAGGACATACCAAGGTCGTGCTTCAGCTTTACGGGGATGGCAGACATGAAATGCACAATGAGCTGAACAGGAAGGATGTCTACCGAGGGATAGCTGCTTTTCTGCGTGGTATGGATGATAATAAAATGCCGCCAAAACAATAAGCTGACGGTACTGTTATTATAAAAAAAGAAAAAAGGAGTGAGCGACTGTGAAATTGTTGAGGAGATTGTTGGCAGCCTGCATTGCCATGATGATGGTTATGACAGCCTTGCCGGTTCATGCAGACGCAAATTCGGGCAGAGCTATGTCGGCGAATGAAAAGGAAGCTAAGCTTTCTGCTCTTATGAGCTTCATGAATGAAGTCCATGACATGAAGAAGACTTGTGCCGTAAAAACCGATTCATCCGACAATGACGCTTATGCGAACGCAAGGATAATCGTAAAGAGCAAGGCGAAGCTTGATTATAAGGATGCTGTGGGTCATGTATCCGGCTATAATGATTGGCATATTATTCAGTACTCAACGCCTGAGGAGGCGAGAAGGGCTTGCAAAAAGTATTCATCCATGAGCGAGGTTGAATATGCTGTGCCTGATATGAGAATGAAAGTCTTTGCAGCTCCGGGAAGCAACAGCTTCAAGTCGTGGGGATACGGCGCGAATTATGTTGATGCGTTCAGCTATAACGAGAAGCTTTATGCCGAATACGATCAGAGTATTGATTCAATGCCGGAGATATGGGTTGCGGTAATTGATACGGGAGCCGATACCACACATCCGTTCCTTGCCGGAAGACTTGTTCAGGGATACGATTTTGTGGATAATGATTCCGTTCCCCAGGACGGGCACAGCCATGGCACGCATGTTTCCGGAACGATTGTTGACGGCACGCTCCCGAATGTCAAAGTCATGCCCATAAGGGTGCTTGACAATGAGGGCTACGGCGATACCGTGGATATTTGTGCCGGAATGGAGTACGCCTATTTGAACGGATGCAAGGTTGAAAACCTCTCCCTTGGAGGAGAATGCGACGGTATTGAAAACGGCGAGGAGCATAGGATGATGGCGGAGATAGTTGACGCCGCGTTTGACAACGGAACGGTCGTGTGTGTAGCCGCAGGCAATGAAACGAGCGACGCTATCGGCGATTGTCCCGCAAATATCGAAAGGGTATGCACAGTAGCGTCCATAGACGATGATTATACCCTTTCATGGTTCTCAAATTATGGCAGTATTGTTGATATAGCCGCTCCGGGCTCCGACATACTGAGTTCGGTTCCCGGAGGCGGATACGGTTATAAGAGCGGTACGTCAATGGCAACTCCGCATGTATCCGCTGCCGCAGCTATGGTATTGAGTCATAATCCCGATATTCCCGCGGATACGGTTATTGACATAATGAAGGGCTATTCGATTAATATCGGTCTTACCAATGCCGGCGACGGTATGCTTAATGTAACAAACCTGTTTGAGGAAAGGACGCTTTCACAGGTTGCCAACGCAGCAACATGCCTTGCTGAGTTTACAAGTGAAGGAAACTATCCCTGGGTTGCGGATACCATTGAATATGCAGCAAAAAGCGGCAATGCCGGAATCAACAACTCATCATCCGTTATGAGAACGATTGTCAACGCTCAAAAAGGCATGAAGATTGAATTTGAATACAAGGTAAGCTCCGCTCAGGGAGATGAGCTCATGCTGACGGATAATGGCTCAACGGTACTCAGATCGGGTAATACGGATGGCTATGTTCGCTATGAATACATTTTCAACAGCAATGGAAGTCATGTGCTGGAGTTCGTGTTCAAAAAGGATGCCGCAGGAGCTGCCGGTTCGGACTGCGCATGGATCAGGAATTTCAACGTGGCTCACAGCTTTGATTCCGCGATAAACGGTTCGGAGTATATACTGCCTTTCGAGAATGATTCGACTTTCCCATGGGTTCCGTGTGAGGATTATGTGAAAAGCTCAAATGAAGGCGTAGCGTCAAGTGAAAGCTCAATGACTTTAACACTTGATATGAAGAAGGACGAAACGCTGAGCTTCAGATATGCGGTCAGCTCGGAGAGCAACTATGATATGTTCCGCTTCTATGTAAACGGGTCGAAGAAGATAGAGAAATCCGGCAATGCTGATTGGGTTGAGTATTCGTTTAAAGCAACGTCTGACACGACGTATACATTTGAATGGGTATATCAAAAGGACATTAGTGTTGACAACAACAGGGATTGCGCCATGGTTGATGACGTTGTCTATTCAGGAAGCACCGTGCCGGCTGACGGCGACGCCGATGCAAACGGGATAGTGGACATGAATGACGCTCTGCTCACAATGAGATTCGCAATCGGACTTGTGGACGAATCGGCAATAGACGTTCGCAGAGCGGATGTGGATATGAGCGGCGACATAACGCTCAACGACGCGCTTATGATACTCAGAGGCGCACTTGGATTGAACAGATAACAGGCATTTTACAGCCGCCTTCTGAATAGTGTTAAGTAAGGATCAGCTCAGAAAAGCTCCGAAAGCAATGAGAATCGGAACACGGACTGCTGTGCGGGCAGCTTGGTTGATCGTTGTTTACTTAATAATCATGGAGGCGACTATGGCAATCGAAAAGAAAAACGACAGGAAAGCAAAGAACGGATTTGCGGCGGTACGCGGTGCTGTTATAGCCTGCGCCATAAGCATAGGACTTGTGGCAGCCGCCGCATTCGTTTTTCAGAAGCAGTGGCTTGGTATGGACAGCATACCTTATGTCAATACGGCAATCAAGGCGATATCTGCGGTAATCGCTGCGTTGATCGCCGCAAAGCAGGCTAAGGAAAAAACGCTTCTTCAAAGCGCACTTGCAAGCCTTTTTTATATACTGATGACGTTTATTGTATTTTCGCTGATTACGGCAAAGCTCTCAATCAATGTTTCATTGGCGTGTGACATTGCCATGTGTGTTCTTGCCGGGTGCATAGTTGGTATAATTCACAACCTTAAAAGGTAGAAGCTTCCATATTGCGCAAAAAAACGATTAAAAGTGCCGTATATACAAAAAAGGGCTTGAATTAAAAACTGTCTCGGTGTATAATTTATACATAATCCGATGAGAAGGATAAAAAGTTCCATGGAGGATATTATTATGAAACACATTAAGAACATCCAGAAGCCCTGCATAAGAAACGGCGAAAATACTGCTTGCGGCGAGTGCCAGGCATCATGCCAGTCAGCATGCAAGACCTCCTGCACCGTAGCGAACCAGAAGTGCGTCAAGACGGCTAAATAATAATGATTCACGCATTTGAATATCGCGGCACATACCTTGTGCTGGATGTCGAGAGCGGAGCCGTACATGAGGTGGACAAACCATCCTTTGATGTAATAAGTGCTTTAGAGCAGGGCAATGCCGTTGATGCATTGCCCTATTCTCATACTATTATAGATGAGATACTTGAGGAGATAGAGCAGCTTAAAAAGGAAAACCTCTTTGATACCAAGGCTCCGGATGCCCCCAAGTCCAATGGGGCGGCATCTCCCATAAAATCAATGTGCCTGAATGTGGCGCATGACTGCAACCTTCGCTGTGCATACTGCTTTGCCGAAACGGGCGAATTTCACGGCGGAAGGATGCTGATGCCGTTTGAAACGGCTAAGGCGGCTCTTGATATGCTTATCAAGCGTTCCGGCGGAAGGTATCATCTTGAAGTCGATCTGTTTGGCGGCGAGCCGCTGATGAACTGGGATACTGTCAAGAGAACAGTTGAATACGGTCGTGAGCTTGAAAAAAAGCACAACAAGCATATCAACTTTACTATTACGACAAACGGCGTTGCGCTTGATGATGAAAAGATTGAGTACATCAACAAAGAGATGTTCAATGTCGTTCTGTCCATCGACGGAAGGCGCGAGGTGCATGACGCTCTGCGTGTGACGCCCAATAAGCAGGGTTCATATGACATCATTGTTCCGAAGGCGCAGAAGCTTGTGAAGGAGCGCGGCGACGGAGAACACTATATCAGAGGAACATTTACCGCCGATAATCTTGACTTTACAGAAGACGTCAAAGCTCTGCATGATCTGGGATTCGAGCAGATATCGGTTGAACCCGTGGTGCTTAAACCGGATGAGCCACATGCCATTAACGAAGACAATGTGGGCAAAGCCTTGGAGGAATATGACAGGCTTGCGGATTACGTTATCGAGAGCCGCAAGGAGGGCAGACCCTTCAATTTCTTCCATTTCTATGTCGATATGAACAGCTCGCCATGTCTTGCCAAGCGCGCCCTTGGCTGCGGAGCGGGCGTGGAGTATGTGGCGGTTGCGCCAAACGGGGACATTTATCCATGTCATCAGTTTGTTGGCGACAGCAGATTCCTGCTTGGAAACGTGCTGGTTAAGGACGAGGAGGGTAATGTTCCGCTCGAAAGCGGCATAAGGAACGAGTTCGCGTCCTGCAATATATTCACCAAGGAAAAGTGTTCAAATTGCTGGGCAAAGTATTATTGTTCCGGCGGATGTGCGGCAAATGCGTATAAGCTCAACGGTTCGATTACTGAACCTCCTGAGATAAGCTGTAAGCTGCTTAAAAAGCGTACCGAGATTGCGATTGGCATGGCGACCGTTAAGGACGCCTGATGAGATTTGAATTTGTGCAGGTGGAAAGATGATTATTTACTCGCCATCCAAATATTATACGCAGGAGATGGAAGCCGATCGAACGGCAAGGTTTCATCCCATAGTGATGCGTGCGCTCAGAGCGAGGAATATTATAACGGATGATGAGATCCAAAGATTCATGTATCCCGATCTTTCCATACTGCGCGATCCTTTCGATCTTCCCAACATGCAGAGAGCCGTTGACAGGATAGAGGAAGCGGTTGTTTCGGGGGAGTGTATTTGCGTATACGGTGATTATGATGTTGACGGAATATGCGCTACTACAATTCTGCTTCATTATCTTTTGAGCATCGGCGCAAACGCTTCATATCGCATACCTTCAAGGCATGACGAAGGGTATGGTATAAGCAGGAAAGCCATTGACGCGCTGAATGAATCAGGCGTGGGGCTTATAATAACGGTGGACAATGGCATATCCGCATATGATGAAATAGCGTACGCAATGGAGCTTGGAATTGATGTTATTGTTACCGATCATCATATACCTCCTGAAAGGATACCCGATTGTGTCGCGGTAATATGCCACTCCATAAAGGATTGTGATTATCCCAAATACCTCTGCGGCGCAGGTACGGCTCTGAAGCTCGTTCAAGCGTTGGGAGGCATTGAGGCGGCGGAGGACTATATATTCCTTGCCGGTGTTGCCACGGTAGCCGATGTAGTGCCGTTGCTTGATGAAAACCGTTTGTTTGTCAAGCATGCGCTTGAATCGCTTAATAACGGCAAGTGCTGCATCGGAATGCGAATGCTGCTTGAAAGCCTTCCGAATGCAAGAAAGCCTTATTCCGTATATACAATAGGCTTTGGAGTCGCTCCGAGGCTCAATGCATCCGGACGAATGGGGGATGCGTCGCTTGGCGTAGAGCTTTTTATGACCGAGGACGCCAATGAAGCGCGGAGGATAGTCGAGGAGCTGGGCAGACTGAATGAGATAAGGCAGGCGGAGGAACAGCGCATTCTCGATGAGGCCATAGCAATGGTCGAAAAAATCGAGATAGCTGATAAACACGCCATTCTGCTTGCTTCGGACAGGTGGAATTCGGGTGTAATAGGCATAGCGGCGTCAAGGCTGACGGAGATGTTCCACAGGCCTACGATACTCTTTTCAGAGCATGATAATGCCCTAAAGGGTTCTGCAAGGAGTATTGAAGGCATCAATATACATGAGGCACTCAAGGCGAACAGCGATTTGTTCATAAGGTTCGGAGGACATGCGAAGGCTGCGGGCGTCACTATGGAGAGGGAGAAGTTTCCCGAATTTGTTGAGATGCTTGAGAGGTACTTTACGGAGAATTGTTCTCCTGAGCTTTTTGTGCCTCGGAAAGTGTTTGAATTTGATGAGAATTTTGAAACCATCAGCTTTGAGCTTGTCCGTCAGTTAGAACTGCTTGCTCCGTTTGGAGAGGGCAACCCCTGTCCGGTATTTCATATTTCAGGAGTAACTCCGAATCACATAAGGCGGTTCGGAAATGACGGCCAGCATTTGCGTATGGATATTCGTCAAAACCGCTTCAGCTTTGAGAGCGTCTATTTCTGCGGCGGCAGATCGTTTGACAACATAATGAATGCCGATAGCGTATCGCTGCTGTATTCGCCTTTTATAAACAGTTGGAACGGCTCGGACAGCATTCAGATGCGCATAATATCCGTAAGACCTGATCTGCCCAGATGCCCTTCCCGGTTTACCAAGTGCAATATGAACAGCTTCTATATGTCATTCATATTCGGCATCGGAGATAATCATGGCTGTGCCGAGAAGAATGCCGATATTCCTGAGCTTTTCGAGAAAGACGCGGCCGATTTGATGAGTTCGTCATTTGCAGGTCTGCTTATGCTTGCGTTTTCGACGGAAGGTACGGAGAGGATGCTTGATATGCTCACGCAGAGGGGCGTCCGTAATTTTGAGGTCTGCGTCGGAGTAATACCCGAAGGAGTGTTTTCGGGCAATGTGCTTTTAATAGCTCCCAGAATAGACAAGCTCCCGGAAAAGGGATACAACAAAGTGCTGTTTACAGATGCTCCGTACAGCGATGAAATCTACAAGCTCGTACGTGAAAAGCTTCCCAAAGCGAAAATAATGCGCCTGGATAACAGCTTTTCATTTGATGATATCTGCGCGGGCTTCTCAATAAGCCGCGAGGAGATGGGATTGTATTACAGGACGATAGCAGGACTTGTCCGCAATGGCGTATATTCCTCGGCAGAGCTTGCAACAAGGCTTTGCGACATTCTCAACCGTCCGATGCATCAGACCATATTCGTATTGAAGGTCTTTTGTCAGCTCGGTTTTATAAGGAATGCCGATGGCAGAGGGATATGTATAGTTCAATGCGAGCAGAAGAAGCTAATTGAGAGTACGATCTACTCAACCTTAGCAAATATACAGCAATCATGCTGATTAAATAAGGGGGTGGCGACATGTATACAGAGCAGGATTTTAAGGCGGCGATAAGGGAAATCAACGATTTCCCGAAGGAAGGAATACTCTTCTATGATATTACAACACTCCTAAAGTCTCCCGAAGCATTCGGACAGCTCATAAAGGGCATGGCTGATAAGCTGAGGGAGCTTGATGTTGACGTCGTCGTCGGACCTGAGGCAAGGGGATTTGTTGTTGGAGCCCCGGTAGCATATGAGCTTGGGGCAGGACTGGTGCTTGCGAGAAAGCCGGGAAAGCTTCCCGCAAAGGTCGAGAGTATTTCATACGGGCTTGAGTACGGCAGCGATTCGCTTGAGATACATTCGGATGCTATAAAGCCCGGTATGCGCGTTGCCGTCGTGGATGATCTGCTCGCAACCGGCGGTACTGCATTGGCGGTTGCAAAGCTTATCGAGTCCATGGGAGCGAACGTTGTTGGAATGTGCTTTGCCGTGGAGTTGACACAACTCAATGGGGGTGAGCTGCTTAAGCAGTTCAATGTCAGCTCTATGATTCTGCACTGGTAAACTAAAACTGGACACGGAGGGGGTAAAAACTGTACAGGATGGTGTATAATGGGAAACAGAGAAAACGGCATCCGAGTACAGACCGA
>CADAGD010000005.1 GCA_902787375.1 uncultured Eubacteriales bacterium | reverse complement strand
CCGAAGCGACATTGAGGACTGCGAATACTGCCGCGATTACGGCTGCCAAGATACGTTTTTTCATGGTTTTTGTTCCTCCTCTTTTTTGATTTTGATGTTTTTGCGGGGTGTTGGAAAATATATTTTCCAATAGGGTAACGGAAAAGCCTTCCGAAGCGCACAGCCCGAAAGCGATCCCCTTGGGGCAGGTTGCCCTGCCCCAAGGACTTTCGGAAAACAAAAACGGCTATGTACCTTACATACACAGCCTCGCGCACCTCGGAAAGCCTCCATTACTCCCAAAGAGGGGGTTGAAAATGATTGAAACTTCCCGTATAATATGAATGCGTGTGCGGGTAATAAACCCGTTGTGTATGCGGGCTTGTCACATATGCAGGTCGGGAGGGTGTTGCGAACGCCTTCCCGACTGCCGCTTCATTTTGTTTTTTCCCTCTAATTCTAATATATAAACCAGATATTGTCAATATTATCTTTCAAGGTTAACAGTATATTATTCAGTATTGAGCTGTTCAAGGCTCATCGGCTTGCGTTTACGGCTTTGCCTTCGCCTCCGGGTCGGTAGGATCATGGTACAGCCCATGCCTTGAGGGCACCTTGGACGAGGTGGTATTCTTTGGGGAGCCGTTGACTATTTCGAGAATCGTTCCCTTCTGGCAATTCTCATATATGAACTTTGCCGCCTCGACAACCATTCTCAGGCAGCCCTGAGTATTGGTTCCGCCTATCGCCTTGTCTCCGTCATAATAGCGGGGCCACAGATAGTTGGGATCCTTGCCTCCGTACATGGGACCGTGCAGATACAATCCCGTCCAGCCGTCGGGATTGGATACGGGATTATACATGACCGCATACTGGGCATAGCCGTGATCGCCGTCGGCAAAGGGATGCCATCTCTCGCGGCTTGTCAGCACATACGTTCCCGCCGGAGTTCGATTGCCGCCGTGGGATACCCTGTACTGCCCCACTATGTTGGTATAATCGCCGTTGCCGTCACGCTTATATATGGTGAGGGTAAAGGATTCCTTTTCAAGATAAAGCCGATATGGCATTGACGGCTTCGGAGTCGGCGTCGCCGTGGGTTCGGGCGTGGGCGCTTCGGTCGGCTCCGGCGTCGGTTCGGCTGTCGGCTCCTCGGTGGGCTCCGCAGTCGGCGCAGCCGTAACATAAGCGGCGGACTTCACATCCTCCACATCAATTATCTCGCTCTCCTCCACAGCCGCTTTCTTAACGACCTCACAAGCCGGAAGAACCGCCGCAAGCATTATTGAGAGGATAAGCAGCCACGCAATTTTGGAAATGTGTTTTTTCATTTAAGATACTCCTGTTCCCGAATGGGAAGAAAAAATTCATCATACGGATTATAACATCTTGCTCCGCTTAAAGCAATGGAAAAAGGCAGTTTATTGACTTTCCGCCGCCGAGGAATTATAATAGCCATCGGCATAATCGCAATGGAGGTTTTTTATGGATGCCAAGCCGCGTCCCATTTGGGACTTTGTCAGGAAAAACGCTGTGATGATGATAGCCCTCATCGCGGCTGTAATTACATCGTTCATTGTTCCGCCGGACGAAAAATATGCTGAATATTTCGATTGCAAGACGCTCACATGTCTTTTCTGCGTGCTGGCGGTGGTCGGCGCGCTCCGCAACATCCGCTTTTTCTATATGCTTGCGCGAAGCATAGTCAGACGCTTTCGCACGGCAAGGCTCTGCACGCTTGCTCTCGTGTACATAACATTCATAGGCTCCATGCTGATAGCCAACGACATGGCGCTTCTGACGTTCCTTCCGCTCGGATATTTCGTGCTTTCGGCGTCGCATAAGGAAAAGCATATGGCGTTTGTTTTCGTGATGCAGAACATAGCCGCCAATTTAGGAGGTATGCTCACGCCGTTCGGCAATCCGCAGAACCTGTATCTCTACTCCAAATTCGACATACCGACGGGCGAGTTCATGGGGATAATGGCTCCGCCTTTTGCGCTTGCGATATTTATGATAACGGTCTGCTGCATGTTCGTTCCCAACGAGAGGATGGACGTGCCGGACGAGCCGGTGCGCCTGCCGAAGCTCAGAACCGCGCTGTATCTCGCGGCGTTCGCGTTTTCGATACTCATAGTTTTCAGGGGCATCCCCTATTGGACGGGGCTTATTGTGATACCGCTTTTGCTGCTCATAATGGACAGGAACGCGCTCGCAACGGTCGATTATCCTCTGCTTTTCACGTTCGTTTTCTTCTTCATATTCGCGGGGAACATGTCGAGGATACCCGCCGTGTCGAATGTCTTCTCAGGGCTTCTTAAACGGGATACGCTGCTTTTCAGCGCACTCTCCTGTCAAGTGATAAGCAATGTCCCGTCGGCGATACTGCTCTCGCAGTTCACTGCGGACTACCCCGCCCTGCTTGTCGGCGTCAATATCGGCGGCACGGGAACGCTCATTGCCTCGCTCGCAAGTCTCATAACATTCCGCGAGTACACATACCACAACCCCGAAAAAAAGCTTTATTATCTCGGAGTTTTCTCAGCGTTCAATTTTGCGTTTCTGATAATAATGATATTGTTTATGAGATTTATTATGGGGTATTGATAACAATTAATCGAGCCGGGAGATGATCCTCCCGGCTCTCGCTTTATCCAATTATTATTTCATTATGTTTCTGCACTCAAGATAGTACCTCTTCTCATGCGCCTCGCCCATTGAGAAGGTCTTGCGGGGCAGCGCACCGTCGAACACGACGGTCTTGAAGAAGGCTGACTTATCCATGGAGGGAAGCAGGAAGCCGATGTTATTGACCTTGGAGCCGAGATCGTTTACGACGTCCGCACCGTGGATGTAGTCGATTGTCGCGCCCTTTGTCGCCTTGAGGACGACGTCGAGAGCGGACTGGAGGGTTCCGACCTCAAGCTGGGAGGCGGGCTTACGGACGTCAATGAATCCGCGCTTGCCCTGAACGACAATGGGGATAACATGACCGCCCTCGGCAACGGCGCGCTCGAAATTGCGGTTGAAGCGACGCTCGGACTCGAACAGCTCTATATTGACGATGCCGCCGGGGTTCTGCTCCTTGAGCTTTGCGGACAGATCGTTGATGAACTTCTTGACGCTGACATTGAATACTACGCGGTGGATCGGCTCGAATACGATGCCCTCATCGTGTACGTTCTCAAGCTCGACAAGCGCGTACCTTGCGGGATGGTTCTCCCTTTGATCCTCAGGCAGGGTCGCCTTGAGCTTTTCCCAATTCGCCTTTGCGGTTGCGAAGCTGTGGTTGCCGTCGCCCATCGCAAAGAGCAGGGGCGCCATCTCACGACCGTACTTCATGGGGTCGATGAGAGCGGTTATGGCGTCGATGGCGTTCTTTATCATGGATTCGTCGTTGATGAACCAACCCTCGATATGACCGCCCTTCTGCATCAGCTCGAAATCATAGAACTTCTTGGTTCCCTTGACCGCCTCATAGATGGGCTCTATAACGGTGCGCTTCTCGTCGTCGATGAGAACGAGTATGTGGGGAAGCTCAAGGGGTGCGCCGTCACGGATGCGAAGACGCGGGGGTATGCGCTCAACTATCGTACCCTCTGTGGCGCGGATGAGCGTTGTGGAGCCCTTGTTGTAGTCATAGCACTCCAGATCGAGAGCGACTATGAGACCGTTCCTCGTCTTGCCGTCAACGGTACGCCTTGTGAGCATGAAGCCCTCGCCGAGATTCCTCAGCGTTCCCTTTGCCATGTACTCGTCCATGGTCTTTCTGATAGCGGCAATGCGCTCCTCCTCGCCGGGCTTCTCAAGGTAGATTTCGGGAAGCATTATGCGAAGCGTCGAGGGAGCGTCGCCGACGACCTTCTCGCAGCCTTCCCAGTAATCGGGCTGGGAGGTGTACTGGTCACAGGCAACACACGCCCACTTGGAAAGGTCAATGCCCTCGGCAGGGAACATAATCTCCGGCACGCATACGCCGGCTTCGTTTGCGAATTTGGGATTCATTATTGAAAACCTCCATAGTTTATCATGCTTGTTAAGCTTGTTGTGACGGTACGCCGTCAATCTTCATCTTAATTATACTTCAAAGTTTTCCTTTTTTCAAGCCCGCATATCGGGATGTGGGATTTTTGTTGAGCTGAAAGCTCAGTCGAGCGAGGAAATGAGCTTGCCCAGCCACTCAAAAAATGCCGCTTCATCCGAAGGATCGCCGCCCTTGGCGGAGTAGACGTCGGAGAGATCGTTTAACGAGATTAGGGCATTTTCTTTCAAACCACAACTCCAAAAAAGCTCCTAATGCCCATGTCAAATATTTCGAGGCATCACCAAACTTTCCTAGTTTAAAAAGTAATATTCCAGTATTGTAGTAGCTTGTCGCTGTTGAGGGATGTTCTTTACCAAGCACCTTTTCGCTTATCGCCAACGCCTTTTCACAGTACTCAAGCGCATGGTCGTATTCGCCCTTGGCGTAATACACTACCGCTATATTGTTGTAGTCTATCGCGGTAGAGGGATGCTCCCTGCCAAGCATCTTTTCGTCTATCGCCAACGCCTTTTCATAATACTCAAGCTTTTCATAATACTCAAGCGCACGGTCGTATTCGCCCTTGTCATAATACACTACCGCTATATTGTGGTAGCTTGAAGCGGTGTCGGGATGCTCCTTGCCAAGCACCTTTTCTCTTATAGCCAACGCCTTTTCATGGTACTCAAGCGCAAGGTCGTATTCGCCCTTGGCTTCATACACTAACGCTATATCGTTGTAGATTGTTGCGGTATGGGGATGCTCTTTGCCAAGCACATTCTCTGCTATCGCCAACGCCTTTTCATAATACTCAAGCGCACGGTCGTATTCGCCCTTATAATACTCAAGCGCACGGTCGTATTCGCCCTTGTCATAATACACTACCGCTATATTGTGGTAGCTTGAAGCGGTGTCGGGATGCTCCCTGCCAAGCACTTTTTCTCTTATCGTCAATGCCTTTTCATGGTACTCAAGCGCACGGTCGTATTCGCCCTTGGCTTCATACACTCCCGCTATATTGTCGTAGCTTAAAGCGGTATGGGGATGCTCCTTGCCAAGCACTTTTTCTCTTATCGTCAATGCCTTTTCATTGTACTCAAGCGCACGGTCGTATTCGCCCTTGGCGTAATACACTAACGCTATATTGTTGTAGCTTGTTGCGGTATCGGGATGCTCCCTGCCAAGCACCTTTTCTCTTATCACCAACTCCTTTTCATAATACTCAAGCGCAAGGTCGTATTCGCCCTTGGCGTCATACACTGCCGCTGTATTGTTGTAAGCGGTCGCAAGCTCAGTTGAATCATCCGATAAAACCGTTTCGTATATTTCGACACACCTTTTATCAAGCCAAAGCGCATTCTCATACGAGCCTTGCTCATCCGAAAGCAGCCCCGCTATGAGCGCGATATCTCCGAGGAGCTCTTCATCCTCTTTCACGGCATTAAGCAGGGCAAGGGTCTGCACCTGCGCGGGCTGAGGTTTATAGCGAAGCTTAACATCATTCCAAGCCGCATAAAGCTCTTTCTTCAAAACTTTAGCTGTGCTTTCGATGTCGGCAAAGGTCGGATGTAGCTTCTGCCGCAGCACCTCGGAAACGACGTTGTGCATTGTGAACCCTTTATCATCGCGGAGCCAGCCGAGCTTTGCCAGCCTGTTAAGGCGGTTGAGGTCGCTCTCGCCGCACCAAGTCATGAGCATTCGCTTATCCGCATTCGTAACGTCCAGCACGCAGAGCTTTTTGAACAGGGCCTCAAAGCCCGCGTCCTCCTTGAGAACCCCGGTTATATCGAACAGCTTTTTCATATGCTCTATGAAAATCTCGTCGCTGCCGCCATGCTCCACCGTTTCGGCTATGCCGATATCGAAGCCCTCCCTTTCCATCCTGCTCAGCATCTCGTCAACGCCTATATCGGCGGCTTTGCAGGTCTTGGCAAGCAGCTTCAGCGTCAGCGCGTGACAGCTCGAACGCCTGACTATATCCGTTATACAGCCGTTCTCCGCATCGGAGTATTCGTCTTTGGCGTGGTATTTTTTGAAAAGCTCCACGGCTTCCGCCTCGTCCAACGCGCCGAGGGGAATCTTGATAGTCCTTTCACCCAAAGCCCGCCTTGAGGTTATGAGCTTGCGGCAGGGAGCCTGTGAGAAATACATGTTTATGAGGTCTACGTCCTCCTTCTTGCCGACGTTGTCGAACACAAAGAGGGTATCCGCGCCGAATTTTTCCCTTATCTGCTCTATAACCGCGCCGCGCCTTTCATCAAAAGCTTTGCCCGCGCCCGCGCAGCAGTCGGCAAGCGCGGCGTCAACACCGTTCGTGCAGTTGAGCATGAATGACTTCCCCTGATAATAGCTCGCGCCGAGCTTGTTCGCAAACTCCGTCTTGCCCATGCCGCCCCAATCGTATATGAGTACGACGCCCTTCTCAAGCTCTTTTCGGACGTCCTCAAGCTTTTGCCCATGCCCCGTGTATTCGGAAACGGGCGGCATTGTGTAGGGTATGCCTATCGTCATGCCGGGTAAATGTATAACAAGCTGGGGACTGTTTATGTATACCGAAGCTTCATTATCATGTATGTCGTGTATTTTAGCTTGATAGGACGTAGTTCCCTGTTGAGTTTCATCGTCCGGGCTTGTCCTCTTTTTCTTTTTTCCGAAAATGCTCATATTCCATCCCCCCTTATAAACTGTTTTTAATTCTTATTCACATCGCTGTTTATAATCACCGGTGCTTTATTGCCGGATATGTCGTGCAATTTTGCCTTCTTAACTATTTTGGTTTCTTTATTAACGGAATTTCCGCTCGACTTTCCCGTAAAGAATCCGACCACCGTTCCCGCAAGGCTCACCATGGGCGAAAGCCATGTGGACAGATCCTCGTTCGTGAATTTGCACACGAGATATACCGCGACGGGCGTCAGCAGTAAAACGAGTATGAGTATTGTTTTTCTTCCAACGGACATATGGATACCTCCTTATTACTTTATAGTTATTACCGTCACGCCGAAGTCGCCCTCGCCGTAATTGCCGTTGCGGAAGGACTTGACATGGGGATGCGTGCGCAGGAATGTCTGTATGCCGGCTCTGAGCGCACCCGTTCCCTTGCCGTGGATTATCGAAACCTCGGAAAGCCCCTGACGCTTGCAGTCGTATATGTAGCGGTCAACGACGGGCTTGGCGTCTTCGACCATCATGCCCCTTATATCAAGCTCAAGACCCACCGTATTGTTCGCCGTGTATTCGACCTTGGCATTCGCCTGCGCGGGCTTGTTTTCCTTGACCTCGCGCAGATCGTCCAGCTTGACATTCAGCTTGATTATGCCTATCTGCACCGTTACCTCGCCGTTCTTCGCCTTGCCTATAACGGTTCCCTGCTTATCGAGGGACACCACCTTGACGGTCTGTCCGGGCGATACGAATTTGGGTGCGCTGCCCTCCATTATGCGCTGCTCCTGCGGCGTTTCATAGAACTGCTTATCCATCTCCCTCGCCTTGTCGCGCGCCTGCTGTATGACCCTGTCGGCTGCCCTCTGGTCGATGCTCTTTATGTCGCGTATCTGCTGTATGACCGCCTCCATCTCGCGCTTGGCGTCGGCTACTATTTTGCGTGCCTCCTCCTTCGCCTTTATGCGAAGCTCCGTCTTCTCCGTTTCAAAGCGTTTGCGCTCGGAACGCATATCCGCTCGGAGCGCTTCAAGCTCCTTTCGGGCGTTCTCCGCCTCCTCACGCTCGCGCTGTGCTATGCTCTTTTCATTCTCCGCGGAGGCAAGCACGGTTTCAAAATCCACGTCCTGCTTGGTCAGATACTCCTTCGCGTTCTCGATTATATAGTCGCTCATGCCAAGCCGCTTCGATATTTCAAAGGCGTTAGATTTGCCCGGTATGCCTATAAACAGCCTGTATGTCGGACAAAGCCTGTCTATATCGAACTCCATGGAGGCGTTCTGCATGCCCTCATGCGTCATCGCAAACGCCTTTATCTCGCTGTAATGCGTCGTTGCGGCAGTTCTGCATCCCCTCGAATGCAGCTCCTCAAGTATGCTCTGGGCAAGCGCAGCACCCTCGACCGGATCGGTTCCCGCTCCCAGCTCATCAAGCAGCACAAGCGATCCCTCGTCCGCCTCGCTCAGTATTCCGACTATGTTCCGCATATGCGATGAGAACGTGGAAAGGCTCTGCTCTATCGACTGCTCGTCGCCTATGTCCGCGAACACATTCCTGAATACCGCAAGCTCCGTGCCTATGTTCGCGGGTACGAACATTCCCGACTGCGCCATGAGTGTGAACAATCCGACTGTCTTTAATGTGACCGTCTTTCCGCCCGTATTCGGGCCGGTCACTATCAGCGTTGTGAAATCCTGCCCAAGCCATATGTCGATGGGTACAACCTTCTCACGGCTTATCAGCGGATGCCTTCCCTTCTTTATCGTTATCCTGCCCTCGTCGTTGAGCTTGGGACAGACGGCGCGCATATCCCTCGCAAGCTTCGCCTTGGCAAAGCAGAGGTCTATATCGCCCAGCGTCATCAAATCCTGATATATGTCGTTTGCCGCCGGCTTTATCATCTCGGTAAGCTCTATGAGTATGCGCTCAACCTCCGCCGCTTCCTCCATCACAAGCTTCTTATACTCGTTTCCAAGCTCCACCACCGCCGACGGCTCTATGAACAGAGTCGCGCCCGTGCCGGATTGATCATGTATAAGTCCCGGTATGTTCTGACGGTACTCCTGCTTTACGGGTATGACGAATCGTCCGTTGCGAATCGTCACAAGGGATTCCTGCAAATACTTGGAGTAGGTGGACGAGTGTATCATGTCGTTCAGCTTCGCCCTGACCTTCTCGTTCGCAAGCTTCATCTGCCGCCTTATCCTCGAAAGCGCGGGGGAAGCCGCGTCGGCAACCTCGTCCTCGCTCAGTATGCAGCGGTTTATCTCCTCCTCTATCGACCTGTGCGGCATGAGCTGCGACGCAAGACCGCAAAGACGCTCCGTACTCGTTTCCAACTGCGTCGAGGAACCGGAGTGCGCCTGCTCGCGTGTAAGCTGCTCCTGCGCAAAGCGTATCGCCTTCAGGCATTTGGCAATGTACAAAAGCTCCTCACAGCTAAGATGGAGTATGGCGTTCACGCGCTTTAACGCATTGCGCATATCGGGAAAATCATCCACAGGGGACGCGCCCGTGCGGATAAAGTATGTCTCAGCCTCGCTTGTCAACGCAAGCTCGGCATTCACATCGTCCATTTCATCATACGGCCTTAAAGCCTCCACAAGCTCACGGCTGACACAGCAGCCGCATTTGAGCTTCAGCATGTCGAGTATCTTATCATATTCAAGCGTTTTAATAACTTTGGAATTCATAATCAAACCTCACAATATATCATCAATCTTTTTTGTTCCTTTTCAAGCGGAAAGCCCTCGGCTAATCGACCGCCCTTGTCCAATGTCCCCGCGTTATCTGCGTATCGGCAGTAAACGTATATGTTTCCGCCGTGGCAAAGACGCCAATGCCGCTTGCTTTAAAGGTTTCCCTTATGTCCGTTGTCGCCGAGTTGAGCATACGCACAACGCAGTAACCATCCGAGAAGCGGACATTCTCAAGCGGAAACTGTCTGCCGTCCCCATCGGAAAGCGTTCCGACCTGCCCACGGCATTTCCTGCAACCACGGTACTCCTTCATAGGACAGTGCATGAGCTGCATCAGCGGAGCCCGTCCGTATGTATTCACTATCATGGCATTTCCGAACCTCTCGGAAAGCGCCTTCAACTGATGCCTTGTCAGCTCAAGCGACGGCATGAAGGCGGTGAACCCCGACTCAAGCACCTTTGAAGCGGCGGCTCCGTTCATTATGTTCATGCCCGCTCCCGCAATGCGGATGCCCATATCGGCACCCATACTCCAATGGCTTATATTATTGATTTCAATGCCGCTGAATATTCCCGTGGCAACGAGCCTTTCATACGCCTTCTCCGCCCCCGCTGTCATAAGGACGTTCGGGAGTATCAAAATCAACTTCGCGCCGATTTCGCGCAATTCGGACACGTTGAGCGCATCCGGCATGGCGGGATCAATCCCTATCATACCGGCATCGGCTTTCAAAGCCTGCTCAATCGTCCTCACCCTTTTATAGCTGAGCGGAGCCTCGCTTGCGGCTCCCGAAGGTCTTTCATGTCCGTCCACTATCTCCTGCGTTATCATTCTTTCCGGCCCAGGCTCTCCGCATATCATATCGGAAAGCTTCTCGACCGCGTCGCGCCTCAAGGCGTTCAGCGACGACATCGGGAGGTAGCCGTTCCCGATCACGATGCAGTCACGCATGAAGAACGGAGTCCCTCCGAGCTTTTTAAGCTGCTCGGCAAAGCGTGTGCCGTCAATAGGGGTATTGGGGCATTCGCAAACATCGCCTTCGGCGCATACGCTGAGATTCCCCGAACCGAGTGTTAGTCTTGCCGGCTCGCCCACACAAAGCTCAAGCTCGGCGTTTATACCGCGTACAGGTCTATCGCGTCTTACGCTCTCATGCGCCTTTGCGATAAGTGCTTTTGACGGCTTGGCACAGCCCACATGCCCTGTCGTTACGGAATCCCCCCTTATATGCGATGTGGAAAACTCCCCCCTGTTGAATATCTCAAAGAGCGTCGAGCGGGCATCGGAGGGCTTTTCTCCGTCAAGGGCGGCTCGGTACATCCTCGTCACCGTGGCAACATACTCAGGCTGCTTCATGCGCCCCTCTATCTTAAACGAGCATATCCCCGCTTTTTGCAGGGCTTCCAGCTCATCCATCATACATATATCGTTCGTTGAGAGCGCAAATTCCCCGCTGCTTGCCCGACGATTAAGCACACTTGCGTTCTTGCGGCAGGGCTGGGCGCAGGTTCCTCTATTGCCGCTGCGCTCACCCGCCATGGATGAATACAGACAGCTTCCCGAAAAGCCCATGCAGAGCGCGCCATGGCAGAAGAATTCAAGCTCAATATCGCTCGCTTCGTGCATACGGCGTATCTCATTCAGGGGAACCTCCCTCGCAAGCACCGCCCGCCCGATGCCGTTCCTCTCGCAGTATCTAAGCCCGCCCAATGAATGTATGCCCATCTGCGTCGAGGCATGGATAACCAGCTCAGGCAGCTCCTCATGTATGAGTGACGCAAGCCCAAGATCCTGCACTATTACGGCGTCGGCATGAAGCGAAAGAAGCTTGGAAGCAAATTTGAGCGCATCCGCTATCTCGTTGTCAAACA
This sequence comes from uncultured Eubacteriales bacterium, assembly GCA_902787375.1. Taxonomy (GTDB): domain Bacteria; phylum Bacillota; class Clostridia; order Christensenellales; family CAG-138; genus UBA3857. The sequence goes on along the minus strand of CADAGD010000005.1, from coordinate 43,912 downwards.
GGAGTGTATTCAGAGTTATATGCGTCTTGACGTTTCTCAAATGACAATAGTCTATGGCTTCGCGCAGTGAATCCCCCGTAAAGTTTGCCGCACCGCGACGCGCATTGAATAAACCTCCGCCAAAGTACACGGCATCGGCTCCGTTTTGGACTGCCGCTATCAGGCAGTCCATATTTCCCGCCGGAGCAAGAAGCTCCGCAGCATTGTTAATTGAAATTTTATTCATAGATTAAAAAACGGGGGCATACCCAAAAGGCATACCCCTCAGTATGACAGTCCTTCCCTAATTTAAACGCCAACAGGCTTTTTTGATCCCGCACGCTCAAACGGACGCTTGACCGGAACCTGTACCGGGCTCGCCTCGGCATCACGCATTGAACGCAGCTCGGCTATCTTCCTGTCAACCTCGGTATGCTCCTCACGAAGCGTATTAAGCTCGTCCGCCATGTCAAGCATGGCAAGCAGAGCGCATCTTGACGTACTCTGATCGGGGTATTGTTTCTGTATTTCCTTTATTCTCCTGTTGATGCCCGCCGCAAGTCTCTGCATATATTCCGCTTCATTTTCAGAACTCAGACGGAACTCCTGACCGGCAATGTTTAATACCACCCTATTCTTCTCCATATCGCGTTACCTCTCTGTATTTTACATGATTATATAATAACACCGTAAGAGAAAAAAATCAATACACATTACGACAAAAGCATTCAAAAAATTCATTCGGACGAGAACGAAGTCAAAAATATACTTTTCAAACATCTTTACAAACACATTTGTTTGTCGTATAATAGTAGCGTTCTCAAAAAAAGTTTGGGGCTTTAGCGAAGTTGGCTATCGCGCTACACTGGCAGTGTAGAGATCACCGGTTCGAATCCGGTAAGCTCCACCAACAAAAAAGCACCTTTTGTCTGCCGACAAAGGGTGCTTTTTTTGAACGATGTGTTCCGCTTGCACGGAACCTGATGTGTCTTTCGACGTGATGCGCACTTCGTGCGTGATGTTTGCCTTCGGCAAGTGAGCGGAACACATCACTATGCCGCAAGGCTGTCATCACTTGCGCCGCAGTCGCCAGCATCACAGCCCGCTTTTCCCCGCCGGGATAAAGAATTCTTTACTCATAAAAAAGTGACCGCGAGTTTCGATCCCGCGGCCTCTTTTTTTGCTTTTCGTTTTTTACTCTTTGTTTTTTGCTTTTCGCTTCGTCAGCGGTTATCGGTATCCTCCGCCATTATGGTATCATCCGCGAAAACATACAGCGGATGGGATGCCTCGCCCTCGCCCTGAAGTATCACATAGTATGCCTGCCTATCCTGAAACATCTTATAGGTTATGGATTGGATGGACATATCCTTATACTCATCCCTTGAAGCAAGGAGCCTTACAAGATCGGGAACCTCAGAGGGGTCAATGACCGCTCCCTCCATAAATCCGTCTATCATTCCCGTGACGCTGCCCGTTCCCGCTGTGGATACGACGCCCTCGCTTGCTTCGGGAGAACCCGAAGGATCAGCAGACGCACCCGCCGACGGTGAAACATCCGGCGAACCTGAGGGCTCGTCACTCATTGTCGGTGACGCTGACGGGGACGGCGAAGCCGACGGTTTGGATGTGTTCATCGCTTCTCCCATTCCGCCCGCACATGCAGCAAGTGTGACCGCAAAAACCACCGCCATGGTTATCAGCATGGCTGTTTTCATAAAAATACGCATTTTTACCTCCAATAACGACCGCTTTCAAGTTTTGTTTACACGGCCTTTCATGGATTAAGTCTGCGCTGTTTTTTATTATTTATACGGGATCAATCAAAATACTGCTTGTCCATGCTTGATTTTCAAAAATGAAACATCGGACGCCGAAGCGTCCGATGTGAAACTCACATTATAATAATCAGTTGTTCTCGTCCTCTGTAGCGAGAGCGGACAGGTCGCCAAACAGATTGGCGAGCGATGTTGTGGAGGACTGTACGGGAGGAAGCTCATAATCTGCATCCTCACGACGACGCCTTTCGGGACGGGGCTCACCGGAACGCTCAGCACGCTCACGACGACGCTCTTCGCGCTGCTGATTCTGCTGCTGACGGTTCTGCTCCTCCTGTGCGCGCCTCTCAGCACGCTCGGCACGCTCACGGTCGCGCTCCTGCTTTTCCTTGGCGATCTCCTCGGCGATCTCAGGGTTTTCCTCAAGGATGACTTCCTTGCGGCTGAGGGAGATACGACGCTGTTCGGGATCAACATCCAGAACCTTGCAGCGAACGATGTCGCCTACATTAAGCTCGTCCTCGACCTTGGCAACGCGGCGCGCGCCAACCTGAGAAATGTGAATGAGTCCGTCGATCGTGGGCTCAAGAGCAACGAAAGCGCCGAATGTTACGATACGGACGACCTTGCCCTCAACGATGGAGCCAACGGGATACTTTTCTGCAGCCATTGTCCAGGGCTTGGGCTGGAGCTGCTTATATCCAAGGGAAACCCTCTGCTTCTCAACATCAACATTGAGAATGAGAACCTCTATTTCCTGACCGACCTTGAGAACCTCATTAACATGCTTTACACGACCCCAAGCGGCGTCGGTAACATGTACAAGACCGTCAATGCCGCCGATGTCAACAAAGGCACCGAAATCGGTAAGACGACGTACAACGCCGTTTACCTTCTCGCCGACCTTCAGCTCGGCCCATCTCTGACGCTTTGCTTCCTCAGCTTCGGCAACGAGGACTGCCTTGCGGGACGCGACAACGCGCTTCCTCTGCTTGTCAACCTCGATTATCTTGACCTTCATCGTCTGACCGATGAACTCGTCAAGCTTCTCAATATACTTTGTGGAAACCTGCGATGCGGGTATGAATGCCCTGATGCCGTTGATGTTGGCAATCAGACCGCCCTTGACAACTTCCTTACCGACTGCCTCGACGATCTTACCCTCGGACTCGGCATCGGCAGAGAACTGCTCCCATACCTTCTTGCTCTCGACATTCTTGCGGGAGAGCAGTACGTTGCCTTCACCGTCGTTGACCTTGAGAACCTCGACCTCGATCTTATCGCCTACGGAAACAACGGTCGCAGGGTCAACATCGGGATCGTTAGAGAACTCGTCACGGGGAATAAAGCCGTCGGACTTGTATCCAATGTTCACACAAACCTCTCCATCGACAATCTGAACGACGGAACCGGTAAGTATCTGACCATTACGGATGCGTACCAGCGTCTTTTCAAAAGCCTCCTCAAAGGTGGTTTCGCCCTCTTCAACAACGGGCTCTACAGCAGCGGCCTCAACGGGCGCTACGGGTTCTGTGGCTGTATTCTCAGCCACGGTCTCAGTGTTTTCGGCTGTGCAGGTATCTACGTTAGCCTTATCCATTTCGCTCATCCTTGTAATAACCTCCCTAATCAGCGAATCCGGTGTCGATGCACCGGCAACAACGCCTACTATTATACCATTCTTCTTGAAAATTTCAATAGGTATTTCGGCTATATTTAAAATTCTTTGAACTTTTTCGCAGCGCTCGCCGCATATCTTAACCAATTTTTCGGTGTTTGAGCTGTGTTTATCCCCTAAAACAATCATTACGTCACACTTGCTGCTCAGCTCCGCGGCCTCCTTCTGCCTTTTCTCGGTGGTATTGCAGACGGTATTGAACACCACGCCGTTTACAAATGCGCTTCTGAATCTGTCCGCGATCTCATTAAACGACGCTATATCAAATGTAGTCTGTGACACAAGGCAGAGCTTCGCATCGTTTCCGAAGCTTTCCGCAAGCCTGTAAACGTCATCCGCTTTTGATATGAAAACAGCGTTTTTTTCACAGCAGCCGTTTATGCCTATCGTTTCGGGATGATTCGGATTGCCCGTAATAACTATGCCGTATCCCTGCGCGTAACGCTCCTTCACTATATCGTGTATCTTGGTTACGAAGGGACAGGTGCAGTCGATGAACGGTATCCGCCTTTTTTCGCATTCATCGAGTATTGCAGGCGGTACGCCATGGGAGCGTATAATAAGCGTTCCTCCCTCCGGAAGCTCGTCCAAATCGGATATTGGGAACACTCCCTTTTCCTTCAGCTCATTGACCGCCCTTGTATTATGTATCAGCTCGCCGAGCGTGTAGACGCTGCCGTTTTTCGCGGCTGCCTCCTGCGCCATGTTTACCGCCCTGCGCACACCGAAGCAGAAGCCCATGTTTTCAGCAAGTATCAGCCGCATATCTTCACAAGCTCCCTCCTGAGTCTGTTCATGGCGTTCATTATGCGCTGAGTGAATATCTGCTCATTCTCCTTCCTGGAGCCCTTTATCGACGAATCATCCGAATATATGGGATCACCTACCATAATTCTCGCTCCTCCCCAACCGTATGATCTGTTGTGCATGTATATGGGAACAACGGGAACTCCCGATCTCATGGCAATGAGGGAAGTACCAAGCTCAAACTCGTCCATTCTGTCCGCTACCATTCTCCTGCCCTCAGGGAATATGCCGAATGCCTTGCCGTCCTCAAGCACCTTTATCGCGCTCTTTATGGACTTCAAATCAACATTTCCCCTCGAAACGGGAAAGGCATAGAACGCCTTGAAGAACAGCTTCCCTATCTTGGAATCGAAAAGCTCCTTCTTTGCCATGAAGTGAATTATTCTCGGAGAAATGGCTCCAAGCACGACCGGGTCAGCCATTGAGATATGGTTGCAGATGAATATTACGCCGCCCTTGGTTGACAGTGCCTTTTTGTTTCCGTAAACCCTCGGTCTGAACACGAGCCAAAGCACAGGCTTGAACAAATAGAATAACAGATACAGCATATCAATCCGCGACCTTGTTCAAAAGAGCTTCCGTCGCCTGCTCTATGTTCATGTAAGTGGTGTCTATCAATATGGCGTCCGCCGCTTTTTTAAGCGGATTGCACTCCCTTTTGGAGTCTCGCTCATCCCTCTGTATCATCTCAATAAGAAGCTCGTTAAACGTCATGCCGTTTAGCTTTCCGTTCTGTTTAAGCTCCCTGTACCTTCTTGAAGTGCGCTGCTCCGGCGACGCCGTTACAAAGAATTTATACCTCGCTCCGGGAAGCACATTGGTGCCTATATCCCTGCCGTCCATGACGACCGTTTTATCCTCCGCTATTTTGCGCTGGAGCTGAACCATTTTCTCCCTCACCTGTGGTATCGCGCTCACCTTTGACGCCGCGTTTGAAACCTCCTGTGTGCGGATGACGTCCGAAACATCCTCATTGTCAAGCAACACATGCTGTACGCCGTCCCTGAATTCTATCGTGACGTCCGTGCCATCCAATATCGAGCAGACGCTCTCGACGTCGTCGGCATTGATTCCCGCTCTTATGGTTTTAAGTCCCATAGCCCTGTACATGGCTCCCGTATCGACGTAGATTATGCCGAGCCTTTTGGCAGTCTCCTTGGCTATAGTGCTTTTTCCCGCCCCGGAGGGGCCGTCAATGGCTATTGAAAAAACATCTTTATTCATAAAAACCTCCCATTATTCGGCGGCGGCAAGTCCTGCCGCGACGCCCGTTGAATACGCTATCTGAAGATTGAACCCGCCCGTATAGGCGTCAACATCCAAGACCTCTCCCGCAAAATACAGTCCCGGCACAAGCTTCGATTCCATGGTCTTGGGATTGACTTCCTTTATATTTATGCCGCCCCTTGTAATTATCGCCTCGGAAATATCCGAAGCCGCCTTGACATTAAGCGGTATGGATTTCAGCACCGCAACGAGCTGTCTTCGTTCCGTCTTGGTAAAGCTGTCGGTGGTCTTTTCGGGGTCGATACCCGCAAGCATAAGGACTATCGGAACCATGCGCGAGGGAAGCAAGCCCTGTATGGCGTTCTTCATCTGCCTGTGCTTGTTCTGCTCCATATCCCTCAGCACACGCGCCTCAAGCGTCGCCTCGTCGAGCGCGGGCTTCATATCTATAAAGAGCTTTGCGCCCTGCGGCTCATCGGCTATCCTCGTGCTTGCGCTCAGGACGAGCGGGCCGCTGACTCCGGTATGCGTAAAAAGCATCTCTCCCAGCTCGGAATACACCTTGTTTTTGCCCTTATATGCCGTCAGCACCACGTTTTTGAGTGACAGCCCCGCAAGCTCTCCCGTCCATTTTTCCTCGGTTATCAGAGAAATCAGGGACGGAACGGTCTTTATTATAGTATGCCCAAAGCTCCTTGCAAACTCGTACCCGTCGCCCGTCGAGCCTGTCGATGGGTAACTGACGCCGCCCGTGGCTATTATCACGCTGTCAAAGGTTCCGCTCGTTCCATCATAAATATTGAGTAAAAAGCCATCATTAGTCTTTTCTATGCTTCTTATACGCGTATTGAGATTTATATTAACTCCTCTGCCGTTCACGAATTTTAGGAGTGCCTTTATGACGTCGCTCGATTTGTCGCTTGCAGGAAAAACCCTTCCCCCGCGCTCGACCTTTGTCGGAACGCCGTTCTTCTCGATTATGCTTATTATATCCGAATTGAAGAAGGTATTGAACGCGCTGTACAGAAAACGGGGATTCCGAGGGATATTCTGCATGAATTCCTCCTTGGACGCTATATTCGTTATATTGCATCTGCCCTTTCCTGTCAGAAACAGCTTTTTACCGACCTTTTCATTGCCGTCAAATATCTCAACGGAAGTATTCTCATTCTTTGCATACGCCGCCGCGAGCAACCCTGCGGGCCCCGCGCCTATTACCGCTATTCTTTTCATCATTCATCCCTCTCAAAAATCATCCGCGCCCTGCTCATGCGGCTCTTATCGGCAAAGCTGTATGTCAGCGGCGTAACGGTGACATATCCATCCCTGATGAACCTTTCATCCGAGCCTTCATCCTCCGCCACTTCCGTTATCTTGCCGAGCCTTATTCTATAAGCGATACGTCCGTCCTCCTCAGTTTCCTCATCATATCTGAGAGTGTATTTCTGCAAGGCTATGTCCCCCACGCGCACGCCCCTGTATTCGGAACGCTTCATGCAGGGGAAGTTTATATTCAGCACGCCGGCTCCGTCCTTGAAGAATTTCATTATATTCGGAATGAGCGTCGCCGTGTATTCAGCCGCGTCCGTCATAAAATCCGTGCTGAAAACATCCTTTGAAACGGCAACCGATGGATAGTCTATCATGTACCCCTCAATGGCGGCGGCGACTGTTCCCGAATAGACCGAATCCGAGCCGAGATTCGACGCCTGATTGATACCGGAAATCACAAGGTCTATATCCGAAAAAAGATTCCCGGCGGCAAGCCTTACACAGTCGGCGGGCGTCCCCGATATGGCATAGGACGGCACATCCTCCAAGCCCTCAAGCACGACCTTGTCGGCATAAAGCGGCTTTCCTATGGTAAGCCCATGACTTACACAGCTCCGATTCACGGATGGCGCGGCAATGAACAGCCTGTACCCCGCTTTTCGCAGAGCATTGGCAAGCTCATGCAATCCTATAGCATGTATTCCATCGTCGTTTGTCAGAAGAATGTTCATCTATCCACCATCCCCGCATGATTTGTTTTGCCCCATTATATCAAAATTCAATGCCGTCTTCAACACCGAATATCACCATCATACGTCCCGAAAGCGTTTTATGCACTATTAAAACAGGGCTTGCGGCTTATTGATAAATGCTTTTTTACATGCTATACTCAGCTCATATGATTATATTATAAAAGGAAGGTCAGACATATGGACGAAAGACTGGAAAAGCAGCTCGGTTTCTGCTTGGAAATAGACAAGGAAAAAAGCATATTCCGTCAGACGCACCTGTCGGGTCATGGCAGAAATGAAAACGACGCCGAGCATTCATGGCATATGGCGGTCATGGCATACCTCCTGCGCGAATACTCCAATGAGCCGATAGATATTTCGAGGGTGATGCTCATGTGTCTTATTCACGATATAGTCGAGATAGACGCCGGGGACACATACGCCTTTGATGAGAATGGCAAGAAAACTCAAAAAGCACGGGAGGATGCCGCGAAGGTACGCCTGTTCTCGATGCTCCCCGACGACCAGAAGACCGAGCTGATCGCGCTGTTCGATGAGTTCACGGCATATGAAACGCCCGAATCCAAATTTGCTCATGCCATGGACAATCTCCAGCCCCTCATACTCAACAACAGCAATGGCGGCAACGATTGGAAGGAGCATGGAGTTTCCGCAAATCAGGTCTACGGCAGACAGGGCAAGACCCGTCTTGGCTCCGAAAAGCTCTTCGAAGTGACCGACCGCATCATAAAGGAGAATATCGAAAAGGGCAGCCTTTTTTAACGGCACGAACGCTTTCATGCCGCGGTTCGGCCTTGGCAATGGGTTTGTTTTAACTTTATGATAAAAAATTTTGCGATAATCGTTAATTTATACTTGACAAGCATTAATCCACATGCTATAATGCAGTTACAGATTAACGATTATCGTTAATTAATTAATGATTAATAAAGGAGAGTCCAAAAATGAACAAACAGAGCTTGACCAAAATAGCAGGAGCAGCGGATGTGATAATGAAGATATTTCAGGTGATGTCCATAGTTGCAGCCGCGGTCTGCGCCGTATTCATCCCCCTCACATTGATATTCGGTGAAAAAGTGATAGCGGACGCGTCGAATCTCAGCATTGGAAGCGTCATTTTGCATCTTAATGGGGATATGACCGATTATCTTGACATTCCCTCAATAAAGCTGTACATACTGCTCACGCTTGTAATCGGCATAGTATTCAGTATCGCCTTATGGTATTTCATAAAGGTATTAAGGCGCATACTGGCTCCCATGAAGGAAGGCAATCCCTTTGAGCTTGGCGTTTCAGACAACATACGCCGCCTCGCATGGACGGCTCTCGCTGTCGGCATAATCGACGCCGTGGGCAATGTGGTATCGTCCGTATTCGAGCTGAGGGCATACGACCTCAAAGCCATATTCTCAAATCCCGCAATAGCGTCATTCGACTTAAAGCCTGATTTAAACGTATGGCCCACGGTCATAATGGTAGTTGTGCTGTTCCTGCTCTCCGCGGTTTTCAAGTACGGTGAAATGCTCCAGACCGAATCCGACGAAACCCTGTGAGTGTGAACCATGGGCAAAATAATACTTCGACTTGACCGCGTGATGGCGGACAGAAAGGTAAGTCTCAAGGAGCTTTCGGAGATGGTTGGCGTATCAAACGTCAACCTCTCCAAGCTGAAAACCGGGAAAATAAGCGCGATAAGATTCTCGACACTTGAGGCGATATGTGAATCGCTTAAATGCCAGCCCGGCGACATACTCGAATACATGCCGGACGAGAAGTAAACGCTGGTTAACTCTACAGAGCATTGAAGGTGTTGAATTTGCGACCAAAGGGAGCCGCGCGGGTCAGCGCGAACGCACCGCGATAGGCGCGGAATCTCGATAAATCAAGCAAGATTTACCGCTCCTGCGAGATATATCCATGCAATTACTGAAAAACGGCGTGGCAAAGCAGTTGAGAGTGATTGAAAGCTAAATACTTTTTAAAATGACACTTTCCACAAAAGTAAGTTTATCATTTTATACCTAAGGATTGACAAAAAAAGGAGGCGCATCCCTTGGACATATCATTTGTTTTCGACAGCGACAAATTCAATTACCGCGTCTGCGCGATAATAATAAACGACGGCAGCATACTTGCCATGCACGATGAGCGTTCGCCCTACTACTACCTGCCCGGCGGCAGAGTGCATATGGGCGAAACGGCGGAGGACGCCGTATTAAGGGAGGTTCGTGAGGAGCTTGGAATAGACGCCGAGATAGCGCGCCCACTATGGCTGAGCCAATCGTTCTTCAATGAGGACGTCGATCATCTCAATTACCATGAGCTGTGCCTGTACTTTCTGATGGACGTCGGCGGCACGGGGCTTCTTAAAATGGGCGACGGCTTTACCCTCTATGAAGGAAAGCATACCCATGTATTTGAATGGCTGCCGTTTGAACGTCTGAAAAACGAATACTTCTATCCCCTGTTCCTCAAGGAGGAGATTTTTAGGCTGCCGGAGCATTTGACGCTCATTACCGAAAAACAATAAATCAATCAAAACGCCCGCAAACGTGAGTGTCGATAAAGACAGCTATGGTTTTCAGCTATTAAACCATAGCTGTTTTTCAGTATCCCGTCCGCCATACATTATGCGAATAACCGTAACGGTTTCCGTCTTGTGTTTTCTTATTTATATTATACATGTTTGTACAGACAACAGAAATACATTTCTCGAAAAACGGTGCGCAGTTTTATATCAATTTATCGAGCCGATTATTTAAAATCAACACAAAACCGAGCATCATGGCAGCCAAATACAATCCAATGCCCCCCCGTCCTCCTATTATGTAATCAGCATTTACTTCAATACACGGTTATTATAACATGAATGGCTCTCACCGACAATGTGGGTTTTGCGTTATGCTCTCTGCCGACTGCAAGAGTAAAAGAAACCTGAGACAAGCCTTATTGCTGATCTCAGGTATTCCTTAAAAGCTCTCTTATCCCGATAGGGCATTAATCGCTCTTTTAATACTATTTCAGGCTGTTATTCCGCGCTGAACATATCCTTTCCCACTCCGCAGAGGGGGCAGGCAAAATCTTCGGGCAGATCCTCAAACTTTGTGCCGGGGGCAATGCCGTTTTCGGGATCGCCAAGCTCCTCATCATAAACCCAACCGCAAGCGTCGCAAACGTACTTCATGGTAATACTCCTTTGTTTTTATTTTAATGTTATTAATAGTTCTTCTCGTTTATCTCAAAATATGCCCTGGGATGAGCGCACACGGGACATACCTCCGGTGCCTTTGTGCCGACGACTATATGTCCGCAGTTACGGCACTCCCAGACCTTTATCTCGGACTTCTCAAACACCTGAGCGGTCTCGACGTTCCTGAGCAGGGCGCGGTAACGCTCCTCATGCTGCTTTTCGATGGCGGCTACACCGCGGAATTTTTCGGCAAGCTCATGGAAGCCCTCCTCATCGGCGGTCTTGGCAAAGCCCTCATACATGTCCGTCCACTCATAGTTCTCGCCATCGGCGGCTGCCGCGAGGTTCTGAGCCGTATCGCCTATTCCCTCAAGCTCCTTGAACCAGAGCTTGGCATGTTCCTTCTCATTGTCCGCCGTCTTTAAAAACAGCGCGGCTATCTGCTCATAACCCTCCTTCTTCGCCTTTGAAGCAAAGTAGGTGTACTTATTCCTCGCCTGGGATTCACCGGCGAATGCCGCCTGGAGATTCTTCTCCGTCTGTGTACCTGAATACTTGCTCATCTGTTTTACCTTCTTTCCTTTATTTTACAAGATCAAGAAGCTTCTGCTTGGGAACAAAGCCAACCGATCTGTTCACCTCCATACCGCCCTTGAAGGCGATAACCGTGGGGATGTTCGTAACATTGAACTGCATGGCAAGCTGTCTCTCGTTGTCAACATTCACCTTGCAGACCTTAATATCGGGGTTTTCCTCCGCTATCTGCTTGACTACCGGCCCCAACATACGGCACGGGCCGCACCATGTAGCCCAGAAATCAACTATAACGGGCTTATCCGACTGCAATACTTCATCTTCAAAATTGTTGTAAGTTAATTCTATCTCCATCTCATTCACCATACCGTCCTCTTTCGGGACGCCTTTCATCTTTATTATGGTTGTATTGTACCCCATACGTCAAAGCAGAACCGTGATTCGGTCACATTAAAACAATATATTTTATTTTTCCGTTATTGCCCTCAAACCTTCCGGATCGAGTATTGTTATCGAGCCTCGGCTTGTCTTGACGAGCGCGTTTTCCGAAAACTGCTTGAGCATACGAGCAACAACCTCCCTTGCGGAATTTATTCTTTCGGCTATACCGCTCTGGGTGATATGAAGCTCCCTCTGCCCTCTGCTTTCGTACTCCTCAATCAGGAACGAGGCAAGTCTGGCGTCGAATCTCATAAAGAGTATGCTCTCGATAGTCTTCATAACAGCCGAGAAGCTTGCTGCCGCCTGCTCGTAGAGGAAACAGCGCGCATGGATATTCTCATCGGTAAGCCTTGCGAATGCGGGAGCGTTTATTATGAGAAGCTCCGAATCGCATTCGGCTGTCATGTGGGTATCGAAATCCAACTGCCCCGCAACGCAGGAGGCGGACAGCACGCAGGGCTCGCCCGCTTCGACGTGAAAAAGGGTTATCTCCCTGCCCTCAGGCGACATGGAATAGATGCGCAAATCGCCCTTTATGACATATACCAAGCCAACGCAGGCACAATCGCGGCTGTAAACAAGCGCACCCTTCTGCACCTTCCTTATGGATGAGCTTTGGATGGCATAGTCCCTCTGTTTATCGGTGAGCATATTCCAGAACGGGAGCTTAACTATATTGTTTCGGATGTCACTCATGCAGACGATCTCCCCTTTTTTCAGCCAAGCAGGGATGTGATTATGTTCTCCCACTCGTCATGGCTTTTACTGCCGACATAGGGTTCCTTTGTCAAGAGCTTTCCGCTGCCGTCCACGAATATTGTGGTCGGCACATACTGCGTTTGATACTTTGTCAATGACTCTGTAACGCCGAACACGCTGTAGGTTATGCCAAGCTCATTTATGAGGCTCAGAACCTCGGCGTCGGTCGAGCTTGCGAAAACGCCGAGGACGGCAAATCCGCTGTCGCGGTATTTCTCATACAGCTCCTCTATGTCGGGCATCTCGTCCACGCAGGGCGGACACCATGTTTCCCAGAAGTTTATCATTACAACCTTCTTATCGGAAAAATCGCTCATCGAAACTGCGCTGCCGTTTATGTCCGTCGTTTCAAAGCTGACCTTTTCGTCCTTTGCCGCTTCCTCGGTAACGACTGCCGGTGCTGAAGCTTCGGGCTGCGCCGTGGCTTCGGGAACATTCGGCTTTGCCGTACACGCTGTCATTAAAGAAGCAAGAATCAGGGCTGCTATAATCGTCTTTTTCATAATCACCATACCTTTTTTTATTTTACGCGGATGGAATCAAAAATTCCTGCCGCTTCCCGAATGGGATGTGCCGGACGAGCCGGAGTAGCTGCTCGAATGGGACGACGAGCCTCCCGATGAGCCTGAGCTGTGTCCTCCGCCGCTGTCCCGATCACGGTTAACAGGGCTGTACACCCTTGTAACTGTATTATGGGTAAATCTGTCGCCCGTATTCCTTACGCCGAACGAGTCGCGTACAAAATGCGCGTTCGCCTCATAAACCGTTCTGACCGTAACCATCGACTTCTTTGCCTTTGACGCCGAAATGGACGACGCAATGAGCGAGCTGATTGCCGCCGCGATACCGCGCATACTCCAAACAAACGGGGTTCTCGGAGTTCTGCCCGTGCGTAATGTGGCTTCAAGATAATCCACCCATCTCATTGCCGCCTTATCATAGTCATCTTTGACCTCAATGCCTTCGACAGCATCCATAAGAAGCTCAATATTTCTGTCCGTCAACTTATTCTCCACGTTGCCGAATGTTGTTATTTCCACATCGGAATAAAGAGGGAATATGCTGAGCATAACTCCGTCATAATCCTCGCCAATGCCGTAGCCGTTATACTTATAGAACTTATCAATATAATTGCTTTGACTGAGATCATATGTATTCGACGCTGTATGTATGACGACATCGACCCCGTACTTATCCCTTATGTCATTTATCTTTTCGATAAGCTTCGCTTCGGTTTCAGCGGATATGACGTTCTCAGTATCGACCACTCTTGAAACTGAGCTGTCGCGGCGGCGCACGAACTCCTCATTCGCGGACGGGAACCACTCAGGAGCGAACGGCACGCCCTTGTCAAGCAGAGTACCTATATTGCCTATCCAATCGTAAACGCCCTCAAAGTATTCGCCATCGCCAAGATATTCGTAAAGCACATCGTCAAGCTCGTTGGCATTATCCTCGGTGTAAAGCTCACGCGGACGGCTGCCCGTCACACAGCACCAGCCTCCTCTTGCGTTGGGGTCCATGCAGATGAACAGGCAGAACCCGTCATGCTCCTCGCCGTATCCGTATCCGCTGAAATCATAGAAATCCGCCGCGTAGACGCTCCTTGAAAGCCCGTGAGTGGAAACGTCGGTGAATATGACTATGTCCGCGCCGTTTTTCGTGGCTGTTTCGGCTATCTTTTCTTCAAGCTGTCTTTCCTCATCGTCCGTGAATATGTCGGCGTCGTCCACCACTCTCGGCGCGTCCTGCGCTATGGGGGTAAACGTCCACTCGCTTATATTATCGGGATACCACTCCGGCATATCATTAACGCTCGCCTTAATGAATGTGGGGCCGAAGCTCGAATAATCCTCGCTGTCATACTCCTCATAATCGCTGTATTCGACATCGGAAAACCCTACCGTGCTTATCGCGCTGTCAAGAAAAGCGTCGGAGGCTTTAACATAGCCGCCGTCCTCGAAGCCTGCTCTCACGGTATTTGACAGCCCGAACAGCACCTCATCCTTGAAAATATCCATGCCGCGGCCGTGGGTCAGCATCATAAACGTCCCGTCCTCGGTGTTGAACGCCAGCACTATGCCATCCCTGTTTGCGCCATAACCAAGCTCATTGTGGCTGTACAGATATTCTATGTAATCCGTGTCCGCGTCATCTTCCTTTTCGGAATTATCATATGTTATTATAACGAAATCAAATTGATTATCCGTAACCGCGTCACATGCCTTTTCATTTAATACGTCGGCGTCGCTCTCGCTCATAACGTCCGTCAGATCGTTCATGCGCCGAAGGTCGCTGCGCCACAGTTCCGTTCCCTCCTGCTGAGCGTACACGGGCAGCGATATGAGTATGAGCATAGCGGCAAATAACAACGCGGCAAATCTAACTGTTTTATTCATAGCAAACCTCCTTCTCACGAAAAGAAAGACAGAAACAGCATGACCAGAGCGAATACGGCAGCGAACGGAACCCATCGCCAAAGGAGCTTTTTGCCCTTGTCGCTCGGTATCTCGCCTACCACCTTGCCGGTCTGTCCGTTCATGGCAAAGCTGTATTTTTTGCCGGCGTAGCCCACATTGAACGTATAAACGGGTAAAAGCACATACCTTGTATCCACACGGTTGGCGGTCATGTTATCATCCCTGTAAGTAATGCTGCTGTAATTGCCCCTTGTGATATTCGCATTCGCCACCTTGAGCGCGCTTGAGCGCATACGCTCCTCTGCCCTGTTCCTGACGGCATCGGAATCCTTGTCAAAGCGATCCGCCAGGAAGCCCGAAAGATAGCTCATTCTGAAGTTCTTTATGTCGGACATATCGAAGGGTTCAAGGGAGTCCATGAGCGCGTCGTCAAGCTTCGAGCTGGCGTCCACGGGAATATCCTTGAAATCCATGCTCACATCGCGCTCGACGTCATAATGCGCGGTAGTTGTGACTATGTAATCGCCCTCCCTTAACGCGCTGCTTCTCTGACCTTCAAACAGTATTCTTCCGCCGTATGTGCAGTCATAGAGCCAGAACGGGACGTATATGCCGTAAACATCCTCTATATTGCTCTCGCTGAAGAAATTCTTGGGAAGCAGCCTTTTTCCCTTATAAAAATTGCTGACGGCTTCGGGAAGCGATTTTTTATCTATGCGGAACGGTATCACGCCGTCGGGCCTTAATCCTCCCGAAACCTTTTCGGTAAGCACTATATTGTTTCCGCAGTACGGACATTTAACGGACGCGGAAACATCGTCGGTCACTATCTCAGCTCCGCAGGACTTGCAATTATAAATAGGAAGCTCCTCGGCAACATCCGCATTATCGGTCTGAGAACCGTTTTCCGCCTCATCAAATTTCTCATCCTCGTCCGGTATTTCATAGCTCGTGCCGCACCAATCGCAGACCGATCTGCCGCTTTCCGGATCAAATCTAAGCGGGGCTCCGCACGCCGGGCATTTTTGTTCACTTACTTTACTTCCCATATTCCATCGGCTCCTCCTTTTTCATTCTGCCGTTGACCGTTGTAATACTCCGACTGATGGCTCATCATACCAATTATAACCTTTACAGGGCATTCTGGCAAGTCGTTATATAAGATTTGCTCGGACATATTTATTCAAGCAACCCGTACTTGACTCTTACTCTGTTCAGCTTGCCGAGCAGCGGTTTTGCGAGTATCAGCAGAAATATGACCGTCGCCGCCGCATGTACTATGTTAGGGCCAAATCCCGACACATATGCCGCCGTCAGCTTTTCCCAAGTTATGACGGACTGCGTTGTTATGACGGTCGATGTATCCACTATAAGCCCGTATATGATGAGCGTTCCGAGTCCTCCGAATACGCAGAGGGGTAAAAGCTTGGGAAGGCTCCCGTCCCTTTTGTGGAACAGTATGCCGCCGAGGAACCCCAGTATGCCCATTGCCTCCATCTGCCACGGCGTCCACGAGCCCTGTCCGAATATGAAATTGGAAACAAAAGCTATCATGGCTCCCGCTATAAAGCCTGACTCACAGCCGAAGGCTATTCCGGTTATTATGGCAACAGCGACCGCGGGCTTGAACTGGGGCGTCATGTAGAACGCCGCTCTTGCCGCGACGCCTATTGCTATCATGGCGGCAAGCACTACAAGCTCCCTCGCCCTCAGCTTTCGGCTCTCGAACCTGAGTGCGAAAGGTACCATCGACATTATAATAATTATCAGACTGACTATATAGAACTTTCGGTCATCCCATACGGCAACACCGAGGGCTATCACCGCAGGAACAAGTATCAGCGCGACTATTACGGACAGCGCAAGACGATATGCCTTTTTCTTATCTTCTTTGTTTGTCTTCTCGGACAAGCCCTGCCACCTCCTCCGTGAGAATTGCGTTCATGTACACATCGCGGGCGATTCGGTTCGCGGCGGTTGTGTAGAACGTGTTCCGGCAGAAGAATTCCCTCGTCGCATTCTCCGTCACTATGCTTCCATCGAACATCATCCCCACCCTGTCTGCAAACTCTGCGCAGAACTCCGTATCATGCGTGACTATGAGTATAGCCGTTCCTCCGTTCCTCAGCTCACAAAGCTTTTCTCCGAAAGCGGCTTTTACGGCGGCGTCCATGCCCTTTGTAGGCTCGTCCAGCAGCAGCACTCGCGGCTGAGTCAGCATTACTATGGCTATCGCCGTCCTCTGCTGTTCGCCGCCCGAAAGGTCAAACGGATTCCTGTCAAGCAGGTCCTCAATATCCATGAGCCTTGCGGCGTCCGCAATACGTTTTTCCACATCCTCGCCGCCGCGGTTCATTGCCGCCGTTTTGAGATCCTCACCAACCGTATTGCCCGAAAAGACCGTTCTCGGATCCTGACTGAGCATTCCTATCCTTTCCTCGAACGCGCTGAAGCGTCCTTTCTTTCGCTGTCCGCCTATTATTATTTTGCCGCGGTACGGCGTCCTTGCCCCCGAAAGCACCGAGAGAAGCGTCGATTTGCCCGCGCCGTTGCCGCCGACAAGCCCGTATATCTCGCCCGCGTATATGTCAAAATCGAGCTTTTTCAGTATGTCCGGCTCATCCTTTTCATATCTGAAATACAGCTCCGATGCCTCAATGACAGGTTCCTTTACGTTTGCCTTCTCAGGTTTATCCGAAATCAGCTTAGGCGCAAGCCCCATTGAGAGGAGCATACCCCGTCCCTCTCCCGGAGTGAGCGCGACATTGTCCATGCCAAGCTCGCAGCTAAGCTTTGCTGCGGCGGGCATGGCGGCAAACATGGGCGAATGCGAAGCATACAGATTTCGCGCCGTATTGCGCGGAGTATCAGGAACCGTGATGCTTCCGTTCTCCATGACGGCGACCTTATCAGCGAACGGCAAAGCTTCCTCAAGCCTGTGTTCGGTCAGTATCACCGTTATTCCAAGCTCGGTATTGAGTTTTTTTACTGTTGTCAAAAAATTGAACGCGGCAATGGGATCAAGCTGGGAGGTGGGCTCGTCCAGCACAATGAGGTCGGGACTGAGAGCCATTACGGAGGCAAGATTCAGAAGCTGCTTCTGACCGCCCGAAAGCTCCGAAACATTTTTGTAGAACACGTTCTCAAGTCCGAAGTATGAAGCCATCTCGGCGACCCGTAATCTCATTCCGGCGGCATCCATGCCGAGGCTTTCCAATCCGAACGCCAGCTCATGCCAGACCTTATCCGTAACTATCTGATCGTCGGGATGCTGGAACACAAAGCCGATGCGCTCCGCCTGCTCGCGCTCCGGTATATCCGAAAGCCTTGTTCCGTTCACAAGCACGCTGCCCTCCGAGCTTCCGTGGGGCGTCAGAGCCGTTTTCAGATGTCTCAGCAGCGTGGATTTTCCGCAGCCTGAACGTCCGATAACGAGCAGAAGCTCGCCCTCCTTAACGTCAAGTGAAACGCTTTTAAGCGCAGGCTGTGAAGCTCCGGGATATGTAAATGTCAAATTCTCGATTTTAATATTCGCCATGCTATATTCTCCTTGATATTAAGCAGTACGGGCAATGCGCACAGTACAGCGAACGCGGCGCATCCTCCATAGGCAGCCCATCCCGCGAACGTCTGCTTTATGGACGGATAAAACCTGAACGAAATCGTCTTTGACGCAAGCGCGGCGACGCAAGCCGCAAAGCATACGAGCATTATGGCGGACAGGGCGCAGTCGCGCTTGTCGAACGAAAACACAGAAAACGACGTCCTCCTTCCAAGACCGTATCCCCTGCTCTTCATGCTGTCGGATACATTTACCGCCTTCTCAAGTGCCCATGTGACCGTGACCGATACCGTTGACAATCCATGTCGTATGCCCTTTATCGGGTTTTTTCCGAAGTCCGGACTGATGCTCCTTCTTGCCTGCGACACCTCCCGTATGCGGCTGATTATCCCCGGCACAAATCTGAGAACCATTGAAAAGACGAGGGATAGCGTGGGTATGATCCTTCCGAACAGATACACATATTTATCGGACGTCATAACGCAGTTAAGACAGAAGAACCACATTATGAGAGCGGCAAACATACAGGCTGAAACGCATCCGTATATAACCGCCTCATACGTCATGGCGTTTCCGTTCCAAAGGTAGAACAGCACCGTGACGCCCTCATGGTTGAAAAGCGGGTTGATTACGGACACCGCAAGCACCACGGGGACGACGAATGCGAGCATATAAACAAACGCCTTGCGTCCCTTCAGCATCAACGTATAAGCGCAGGCAGCGGCAAGAGAAACACCCACTATAACGGGGTGCAGCACGAATGTGGTTATAAGCATAACGGCGGCAAAAAAGCATATGTTCACCGCCGGATTGACCGTGTAAAAAGAATCCTTTTGCATATCTATCCTCAGCTCGGTTCCGCGATTGCCGCAGAATCACGATTTATTTTATCACAAAACGGAGGGATTCACAATACGCAGGCTCATATTCTATTGCAAACGGCTTTGGATTGGTATATAATACGATCAGGGTATTATTGAAAACGGATTGTATGATTAAGCGCGTATGAAAGGGAAGCTGAAATGTCTATTTACAAAATCGGATATATAATAAAGCAGCGCAGAGAGGAGCTGCGCTATACGCAGGAGGAGCTTGCCGAGGGCATATGCTCCGTCACGACACTTTCACGCATCGAAAACGGCGAACGTCTGCCAAGCAAGGATAATTTTGAGATGCTGTTTCAGCGTCTTGGCATATCTGACACGATACTCTTTGAATCCGTCGATGAGAATACGTTGTATTTGCATGAGCTGAAATTCAAAATACGCCAGGCGGTAATAAACTATCGCTATGCCGAGGCGCAGGAGCTTATCAGGGATTATGCCGCAAAGACGGATATGGGCTCGCCCGTGGAGCGTCAGTTCGTGCTTATAAACAGCACATTGGCTAACAAGAAAGACTACAGCCCGGAAGAACGGCTGAGCCGATTCGAGGAAGCCATCCTGCTGACCTGCCCCAAATACACCGACGGTTATATCCCGCGCCTTTTAACATATGAAGAAATAATAATTCTTAACAACATAGCGGGCTGTTATCACGATAAAAAGGAATACAAAAAGGCGATAAGAATACTGTCCGCTCTCAAGCTGCATTATGACAACAACGCCGTAAACCGGGAGGAGAATCTTCGTACCCAGACAATGGTTCTTTACAATCTCTCCAAATGTCTTGGGCTTGACGGGCAATACAGCGAGTGCATAGAGATATGCGACCTCGGAATCAGGATCGCACGGGAAACCGGACGTTGCAGGCTTCTTGATGAAATGCTGTATAACCGCGCATGGTCGCTCATTAGACGGAAACACCCCGGCGATATGGAACAGGCTGAAGAAGCCGCAAAGCAGGCTTATTGTGCGGCGGTTGCAATGGCAGATGATGAAGCTTCGGAATATTTTAAAAACTTTATAATAAAAACATTTCCGGAATTAAAGCTTCTATTGTTCTTCATCTGAATAAGAGCGATCGCAATATCCGTGAGTCTCTCCGTCTTCTTCAGCAAAGCTCGTAATGCTGATACAGCAAAGCATTAGAAAGGCTAAACAAAGGGTTAAAAGAGTTTTGAGTTTCATTTTCATGGAACATACTCCTTTTGTGTAATGCTCAACAGGATAATGGATATTAATCGAAAAGACCATGCCGTAAACGGAAAAAAATTTTTTCCGTTTACGGCATGGTCAAACGCTCAATTTACGGATATAATATCAAGAAAAAAGAAAGGAAAAGATGGAATGCAAGAAGAATCTCTTTGATCTCTTGCTTCCTTATGTGGTTAACCATAAAATAAAAAAGCAGGAAATGAGATATAAAAATGATTGAAATTCAAAATGTTTCCAAGAGATACCCCACGGGAATACAGGCTAACAGCAACATCAGCTTTACCGTTGAGCCCGGAGAAATAGTCGCGCTTGTCGGCCCGAACGGTTCGGGCAAGACCACATTGATGCAGCAGATTCTTGGGGTGCTTAAAATCGGAGAGGGAAAAATCCTCATCGACGGCAAGGAAAACAATATGCGGAACATTGCGTATATTCCCCAATCGCCCGCCGTTTATCCTGCGTTGACCGTGCGGGAATCGCTCCTTGCGACGACCAAGTATCTGGGCGTTCCCAAAAAGGAAGCCGTAAAACGAATCGAAAGCGTACTGGAAAGAACCGGGCTTTCGGGCAATGCGCAGCAGCCGACTTATACATTATCGGGAGGACAAAAGAAGCTTCTCTCTTTTGGCTGTATGCTGGTGCAGGACGCGACAAATCTCGTTATGGATGAGGTCACATCCATGGTTGATGTCGTGACAAAGGAGCGCATATGGCAGCTCATACTCGAAGAACAGAAAAAAGGCTGCGCCATTCTGCTATCGTCGCACGATATATCCGAGGTCAAAAAGCTTTGCACAAGGCTCGTTGTGCTTAAAAGAGGCTCCGTCATCTTTTCGGGAACCCCGCAAGAGGTTCATAACGAATACTGCCGTTTCACCATCCATGTGGATGATGCGGCTCGGACGCAAGCCATATTGGATGAATCCGATTGCAGTTACAATAATGAGGACGATGAATTTTCAATCGTCACTCAGGACATTATCCAAATGCTCGACCTGCTTCATGCACTTACAAAATCGGTTGCCATTTGCAGCTTGAACTGTGAGCATCCCGCTTTCTATGACGGACTCCTTTCAATGCTGAAGAAAAAGGAGGAGGTTTAACATGCTTCATACCATCAGCACCAGCTTGTGGATAAATATAAAGAATCTTCGGTTTTTTCTGCTGCAATACCTGATGCTTGTGATAATATTTCCAAGCTCTTATCTGCTCATAAGCCTTGCCTCGACAAGCAGCGTACAGCCGATCGAGGTGTACTCCATAGGTCTTTTTACCTCGATGCTGTTCTCGTTGTTCATCAATATGCAGGCGTCAATGATAGCCAACAGCAACTCCATTACCGCCATAGAGCAGTATGCGACATTTAAGGTTCGTCCCCTGTTCGTGCATATGGGCGGATGCGTATACCATGCAGTTGTAGGGCTTCCCTTCCTCGCGGTTCTGATAGCTGTAAATCTGCTTTCGCATACCGAGATAAATGTGCTTCTCCTTATCGTATCAATGGTGCTTGCCTTTCTGTTTCTGTCCGCGACCGCCATGGTTCTGGGCGGGCTGTTTCGCAATCCCAATATCGCCTCTCCCGTCATCAATATGCTGTACATGATAATAGTTATGGTCACGCCCTTTTATACCGACCTTGAAAGCATCCCGCAGTCCGCAAGGCTTGCCTATTGTTTCAATCCGTTTGCGCATGTTACGTCATTAATAGGGGGCTCCTTCGGTCAGCCCATGCTTTGCGACCCTTTTATATCGGCAGGGATACTCTTTCTGCTTACATTCATACTCGGCGCGCTGTCGATCAAACGATGGTACAGCAGCTATGCGGCGGAAAAGCTCGGCGTGTTCTGATGTATAGCACCGCTTTATAATGTATAAAATTCAGCGCAACCAACCTGCGCCGCTAATCGTTATATAATTGAGGCGGCAGCAAAGCCGTCCGGAAGGAGAGTATTTATTATGAAAGCAAAAAAATTTTTAGTGTCCGCAACGGCATTTATGACCGCGTTGTTGTCCGCCGTTCTGTTTGTCGGATGTCAAAAAAAGGAGCCTGCCCAAGCCGATTATCCGTATTACGCGAACAGTCGTGAAATCTACGACGCCTCGGATGTGATAATCATCGGCAAGGTAACTACGGCGGGCAGCGTCCGAAACCTTAATGTTTATGAGGATTCCGGCAAGACCGAAAAATACACCGTATCCTCGGTTGAGATTTTGCAAGTGATAAAGGGCGACGTCAATGTCGGGGATGTTATAGAGGTGAAACAGCTTGGCGACAAGGAACATCCCGAAACCGAGCTTGCCGAGATCGACGGCTACTTCAAGGAGGGAACCGAACAGCTCCTGTTCCTCGCCGCATTTGAAAGCACTCCATATTCAACGGTCAATCCCGCGCAAGGAGCGGTGGAGGTACGCGACGGCAAGCTGTATTCCGCAAGCAAGTATTCGCTGTTCGGCTTCGCGGAGAGAAACGCCGAGCATATGTCGGTCGAATCCGTTACCGACGAGCTTATGGGCTTTTCAAAGTAAAAAGCTTATATTCGATTAATTCTTTTAGAACAAAGTCCATGTCGAAAATTTTCCGTTTACGGCATGGTCTTTTATTTGTTTAGAGCTTATAATGTACTTACTCACAAATACAAGGAGGCTATCCATGTCCAAACTCACCAAACTCGGAAGACGATATTTGATTCTTGCCTGTTTCTTTTTGGTTGTTGAATCCTTAGCATACACGCTTTGCGTATACTATACCGCGAGTATATTACAGCACGCGCAGGACGGCTCTTTGCCTGAGATGCTCAAATCCGCCGTAATTGCCATTGCATTGCTTGCCGTCAAGTTTGTCGAGGCATTTGCGGCAAGAAGCGCGAATCTGAAATTCCTTTCCGACGGCACGATTCGGATGCGCAATGATATTATGAAGTCCATTTTCAGCCGTCCGTTCTACCTTTTCCGCAAACAAAACGACGCATATTATCTGACGGCTCTTGCACAGCGTGTCGGCAATACCCCCCTCGGCGACTTCGGCGATAACATCTCAGGCGGCGAACGCCAGAGAATAAACATCGCACGCGCCATGCGCCGTCATCCCCGTATAATGGTATTCGATGAACCCACGACGGGACTTGATCCCGAAAATGTCAATCTGATAAACGAATTCATATTCGACCATACCGATATGCTCCGCATAGTCATAGGCCATAATCGGGACAGCGAATATCTCAAGAGGTTCGACGATGTGATACATATCGGAAAATAATGCTGTTATAAAAATGACGCCGCACATTTAAAATCGCGGCGTCATTCTCATTATTGCGGTATCATTTATCAGTTTGAAATGCTTCCATCGTGCATAACGATCTTTCTTCCGCACATTGCGGCGTATCTTTCCTCATGCGTAACAAGGAGAACGGTATTACCCATCCGATTTATCTCCAGCAGCAGGCGCATTATTTCATCCGCGTTTTCCTGATCCAGATTCCCCGTCGGCTCATCCGCCAATATGATGCTCGGCTTGTTTATCAAAGCCCTTGCGATCGCAACACGCTGGTTCTGTCCGCCGGAGAGCTGAGAGGGATAACTGCCGAGCTTGTCCTCGATTCCGAGAAAAGCGGCAAGCTCCTTTATCCTTTTTTTATCTATCGGACGCGAATCCAACAGAAGCGGCATTGCTATGTTTTCCTCAGCCGTAAATATGGGAATCAGTTTATAATCCTGAAATATATGTCCGACCTTATTTCTCCTGATTTTCGCCATTTCATCATCACTCATCGAATAGATGTCAACACCATCAACGAGAACATTACCCGATGAGGGCTTTTCTATTCCGCCGATGAGGTTAAGCAGCGTCGTTTTGCCAGAACCGGACTGTCCGACAATCGCTACCATCTCACCTTTCTCAATGCAGATACTTGCATTATTAACGGCAACGACGTCATAATCACCCTGCTTATATATCTTGGTAAGTTGTTTTGTTTCAACAGTATTCATATTTCCTCCATTATTTCACATTGATAATTTCCATAGTCCGCCAGCCGCAAATCAACTGTTCAATACTTTTTTGACTGTACTGTGAACGGGAATTATATAAGCTACGGAAATCAATAACGATATTCCGATAAACACGATAATTTCCGTACCGCTTGCCGTAAGCTCAATACCCGTCAGCTTGGACAGAACAAACAAAAGGATAATGGTGATGATTACCGGCAGAACAACGGCGGCAGCGGCGAATACAAATGCCTGTGACATAAACGATTTTGAAATAGTCTTTTTAGAAGCCCCCAAAGTATAGAGCGTTCTTATTACATCGCCCATATCTTCTATGTAATCCTTTATCTTTGCCGTGACTATTATCATAATGAAAATGAATACCGCCAGGAAAATGTATCCCAAGAGATAATATGTACCCTCTGCGGATTTGTGGTTATAATCTATCTGGGAATCAAATTCCTGTATCATGTATTCAGCCCTCGTGAAATGCGATTTCAGGGCGTTCATAACCTCGCCGCACAAGTCTATATCCGTAAGCTTTATCTCGCAATACGTTGTCAGCGCGTCGCTGTATATAGTATCATACAGCTCATCGCTGATGAAAAGAGTAAACGCATGATGATGATCATGATGATGTTCTTCTTCCCCCTCAACGTCAACCGTCCCGACCACGTTAAAAACGATGCTGTCGTTAACTATCTCCTCGCCAACGGTCTCGGATATGCTGATGATGCTTCCCTCTTTGAAATCAGTCCCATCCTGATGGCTCGGAACGAAAGCCTCGAATTTTGAAAGTTGTTTTCCCGATGCCCCGGCAATATCGCTGTATCTTTGGAACTCGACTCCCGTTATACTGAAATCATTTCCATGTTCATGCTCATGTTCACCGTCATGCTCATGCTCGTGTTCATGCTCACCGTTTTCCAATATTAAAAGATACCTGTCGGACGGGATACTCTGATGCCACTCGGCTTCGGCTACGCCGTTCAACGACTCCACAAAGCGGATGTCCTCATCGGTAAATCCCAAATTCTCGTCAAAGCTTGTCGAAAGTATGATATCCTGTTCGGGGACGCTCGATTCATAGCGAATATTCAACGACCAATACCCCATCAGAATGAAGAAAACAACCATTAAAGGAACGGAAACCAGCAGGCAGCCGTACATCTCCCTTCCGCAACGCTGTGTCCAGAATTTTGTTAGGGAGCGTTCGGGCGTTCTGCAAGCATCAAAGCTTCTGTTTGCGCTGATTTTGTTTTCGCTTATCAACGTCCACATGGATTCCTTCTCCATGCTTCCCATTGTGGAGAACACAGCATACAGAAGGGTTACGAGCAAGAAGAGTATGCAGATGAGCGTATTGCCAATATCAACATGGAATATGATCCATGCCAAACCGTTATCCGAATAGGTTTCAAAGAATTTTACAAACAATGCTTTGACAACCACCCATGATATTACGAGCGCGCTTATGAGTGAAAGCAGGAAAATCAATATAAACTCGGCAATGAATATTTTCCTTATACCGCGATTCGTCGCGCCGTATGAAAGGATGATACCCATATCCGATGAAAACTTTCTAATGTGGTTACTGTATGCAGACCAGATCACATATGCGGATATGAGTATTATTATAACATTGGCAATAAGGAGTATCCACTGTATGCTTATATCCAGGGGATCGTTCGAGATTCCGTGAGCATAATAGTAATCATAGTTGATAACACTCCATTGCTTGCCCTCTGCCGATTCGATTATATGTGTGATCTCCTCCGCGTAATCAAATATCTTTGTATCATCCTTCCATTCGTCGTCCGACAATATGGAAAGGTATATGGTTCCGTCCTCAAACACGGGTTCCGAAAGCCCGTCAATGCCCTTGAAATAGGCTGTGTCCTCCTCGGAGGCGTTGTAGATATGGAATGCCTGTCCCTTCGAATCCGAGAGAAGAAATTGCTTTTGACCGTACCCCAAGCTGTCACGGTAAAAGGAAATGAAAAGCGGGATCAAAAAAGCGCATGTTAATATAACATATAGTGAAAAATGTCTTTGCGGACGTTTTGCCATGGAACGCCGCAGATAGTAAAAATGAAACACCTGTTTCCCCCTTTGTACATTAAAAAGCAGAGTATTCGTTTTTTGTGACCCATACCCTTCTGTGCTTTTATGCTTGATGATTATGCGCAATCATATAAAAACGCCAAAGTGCTTCAATCGGCTTTCACTTTATGAGAACACTTTGACGTTATATCCGATTAAAAATCCTTAATTAGTAAAGCATCCCACAGGTATGACCAGATTCACCTGTGTATGTGTCTCTAGTGGACACAATGGTACCGCACTCAGCGCATCTATATTTTGTCCTTTTATAATTGACCTTATATCTGCATACATAAGTTCTGCTTCCTATCATATAGTTATGCCTGGCAAGTTGGCTATATGTTGATGTAGTTGCATAAGAATTACCACCGCAAAGGTAGCATATCGGTCCTGCAAAAGCTACCGATGTAGCAGCTACCAAGCAAATTCCGCCAATGAGCATACTTAAAGTCTTCTTGAGTTTCATAATAAGCCTCCATTTGTTGAAATATTAGGTCGGGAACATGTCGGGCATGTGGCTCAATCATGTTCAACCGCCTTATTTATATTTTAACACTACTTCTCGTTTTTTTCAATATCAAAACATATTATATTATTTATTATACCAAAAGCCCTAAAATGATATTATTATCGGATTATATGTCGTAATAACATTAGTGGTCAGTATTATAGAAAAACGCCAAAGTGCTTCAATCGGCTTTCACTTTATGAAAACACTTTGGCAATAATCATTTTTTTAATTATTAATTAATACATCTGCGGACATTCATGGCCTTCATCGCCTATATATTCAAGCGAAAAAGTAATAGGGAAACCGCATTTATCGCATTTATAGGTTTCCTTTGTATATACCGCTGTATATCTGCATATGCGCTTTCTTCCTTGCTGAATATATGTATGTGATCTACCAGACCTGGCTTCTGTATAATAAGCCGTTGCGGTTGTTTCACCGCATCTCAGGCAATTCATTGTTTGATTTGTTCCAGCCAAGGCTGCTGTTGTCGCTGCCGCCAGGCAGATTCCGCTAACGATCAAGCTTAATGTCCTTTTGAGTTTCATAGTATACCTCCATTGGTTATAATATAAGGTCGGGAATATGTCAAGCATGTGGCTCGTCAGTATTCGAACGCCTTAGATATATTTTAACATCTCTTTTCACTTTTTTCAATGCTAAAACATATTATATTATTTATTATACTAAGAGCTCCAAATTGATATTATCAGTAGATTATATGTTATAATGTTATTGGCAGTCGGTGTTGTCATAAAAAAGCCGTCAAAGTGTTTCAATCGACTTTCACTTTATAAAAGCACTTTGACGTCATATTCATTTAAAAACCTTAATTAGTTAAACATCCCACAGGAATGATCATATTCGCTGATTATTGTGTCATAATGTGTTAAAGTGGTGTTGCAATCAGAACATTTATATGTTGCCCTT
The DNA here is from genome assembly GCA_902787375.1 of uncultured Eubacteriales bacterium. Lineage (GTDB taxonomy): Bacteria > Bacillota > Clostridia > Christensenellales > CAG-138 > UBA3857. Next base: position 15,886 of record CADAGD010000005.1, on the reverse strand, counting down.
TTGCATTTGACCTTATATAAGCATGTATAAGTTCTGTTTCCAATTCTATAGTTGTGTTTTGCACCTTTAGTAACGTATGAATAAGTTGCAGGAGCAGAACCACCGCACACGGGGCAATGCATCACCGGATACGCCAAAGCTACTGTTGTTGCTGCTACAAGGCAAATTCCGCCAATGAGCATACTTAAAGTCTTCTTGAGTTTCATAATATACCTCCATTTGTTGAAATATTAGGTCGGGAACATGTCGGGCATGTGGCTCGAACGTGTTCGACCGCCTTGATTATATTTTACCACGTTTTTTAATACTAATGCATATTATATTATTTATAATTTTACTAAGCATTTTATGCAATATTTACAACATATTGTCGAATGCAATACTGCCGCAGAACAGTTTCCCTTTCGCTTACTGACGTCTGCTTTTCTCGGCTTTTACCTTGAGTGCAAGTGTTTTCAGCGCATTAAAGGTACGCCTGCAATCTAAAAGACGCCGCACATTTAAGCCGCGGCGTCATTCTCAAATTCTAATTATTCAAAACCATTTCTCGATAGCTCTTGTAAACTGCTGATACATATAAAGCGTTCCCATTGCGAGGAGGGGAATATCCTTTTGCTTGGCGAAGTCACACGCCGCGCTCACGCCATCGTCAAAGCACTCGAAGGCTTCGGCGTCGATACCGTTTTTGCTGAACACTTGAGCAAGGGTATCCGCTTGGAGGGCGCGGGGATTATCGGGCTTTACGCAGAACACCTTTACCGCTTTGTTTTTCAGCAGTGCGGGGTAACTTTCATAGTCCTTATCAGCCATGACGCCCATGAGCAGAATCGCTCTGCTGTTCAAAAGCTCGTCGATGCTCCTTGCGGCAAGCGCGACGCCATCGGGATTATGGGAGCCATCGAATATGATGCGGGGATTCTCGCTCAAGACCTCGAACCGCGCCTGCCAGCGTGCGTTCCTCAAGCCCGCCGCGACCGCTTCATCGCTTATGCGGATGCCTTTCTCCCTCAAAAGCTCCACCGCCGAAAGCACGTTCGCCGCGTTCTTGGGCTGGTACGCGCCGAGAAGCCCTACGCGCAGGCTCCCGAAGCCTTCAAATTCAATATCGGTTCCGTCAAGGGACATCTTTTCAACTTTAAGTCTTCTCAAATCGGTGCGGTGAAGGGGCGCGTTCAGAAGCTCCGACCTGTGCGCTATCACCTCGAACGCCTCCTCCGATTCGCCCCCGAACAGCACGGGACATTCCCTCTTGATTATGCCCGCCTTATGCCCCGCTATCTCGGCTATGGTACTGCCCAAGCGGTCGGTATGGTCAAGCTCGACATTGGTTATGACGGACAGCAGGGGCTTTTCTATGACGTTTGTGGAGTCCCCGTCGCCGCCAAGACCGCATTCGACTATTGCCATATCGCATTCTTCACGGCGGAACAGCTCGAATGCCGCCGCCGTCATTACCTCGAACTGGGTGGGCTTATCCATCATCCGCGACGCGAAAGGCTCTATGGACGCAAGTATCCCGTCAAGCTCGTCCTCCGAAACCGTCGCTCCGCCCACGCGGAAGCTGTCGCAGGAGCCGGTTATCGCGGGAGATGTGAACGTGCCGACCCTCAGGCCCGCCTCCTTCAGTATCGCCGCAAGCATTGCCGTGAACGAACCCTTGCCGTTGGTTCCCGCAACATGCACTATCGGTATACTGTTCTGCGGCTCGCCCATCAGCCTCAAAAGCTCGGTTATCCTCTCAAGTCCGAGTATGCTCTCGTTTCGGGAAATCTCATTCAGCCTTGCATCCGATTCGCTCATATTACCTTCCTCCGAAGCCCGCCTTTCTCAGCCTTTCGCAAAGCTTCAAAAGCACGGGTATCATTATTATCTCGGCAGGGACGAGTATCGCGTACTCAACAAGCCTGTATACGAACCAGCCGCCATATGTCCTGGAGCCGTATAGCTGGCTGACCCAGAACGTGTTCACGACAAGCCCCAGCAGCAGGCAGTTGATAACGACCGGCAGTATGATATTCGGGAAGAATCTTATCTTTTTCCACTCAAAGCCGCTCTTTGCAAACGCGAACGGACGCTTATTGAGGAACACGCCCATTACAAATCCCATTATCGCGGCGACAATCGTAAAGCCCGGATGATATGTTCCGAACGGGAACAGCAGCGCGCCAATGAGGTCTACAAGCCCGTAGACTATCGCGCCCTCAACAGGCCCGTACATGATCGCGGCAAGCATGGGCGGTATGAACGCAAAGCCCAGTTTGAGTCCGGCGTTGTTGATGGAAAGTCCGGGGAACCTCTCAAGCATTATGCCCATTGCTATGAGCATCGCAAGCACCGTCATCACACGGATGCTCATTGCGGCGCGGTTCTTGCTCTCCGCCTTATCCGACCTGTCCGCATTGACAACTCCGAACACTATAAGGAATACGCCTATCGCCGCAAGCACGGCTCCCGCAGCCGTAAGAAATGTCTTGGGCTCGGAAAAGACCTGTCCGAAAAACGCGCAAACGCTGTCCGCAAGTGCGTTTTTCTCAATCTGACCCGCGAAAAGACCAAATGCGCCGCCGCCGAATATCACGACGCCCAACAGAATTAAAAATGCTGACATATAAAAAACCTCCTTCTTTCCACATTCATACGACATGAAAAAGGAGGTTTGAACTCTTTTTTTGACTGCCCTATGAAGCGGGATGCAAGCTGTGGACCGCAAGCGTCTTATATTCCGCAAGCGACGGAACATGAGCTTTTCGTTTGACCGACAACTCCCCGTTCGGTCAACACTTAACGAACGCAGCTTTACTCTTCAGCGCACATATAATACTCCCGCAAAGTCCGTTTGTCAACAGGTTCCGTAAAGTTTTTTTGGCTTGATTCGGGATTGCTTATATGGTATAGTTATAATGTGTTAATATGTTTATTCAGGAGGCGTCCATGAGTTATTCCATAAGAGATATTTCCCTTGCCCCGCTTGGCAAAAAACGCATAGAATGGGTCAGAAGCTATATGCCCGTGCTTGCGGAGCTTGAAAAGCGTTTCAAGGCCGAGCGGCCCTTCAAGGGGCTTCGTATATCGGTATGCGTTCATCTGGAGGCAAAGACCGCCTATCTGGGGCTTCTGCTCCGCGAGGGCGGCGCCGAGGTCGCCATAACCGGCTCCAATCCGCTCTCCACAAAGGACGATATTTGCGCCGCGCTTGCCGAGGAAGGCATGAACGTCCATGCCTGGTTCAACGCCACAAGTGAGGAGTATCATGAGCATATAAGGAAAGCTCTCGAATTTAAGCCCCATATTATAATCGACGACGGCGGAGAGTTCGTCACTATGCTCTCGGAAGAACATCCCGAATACGCCGAGAACCTCATAGGCGGCTGTGAGGAAACCACCACGGGCATATTGAAGCTCAAGGCGCGCGTGCGCAACAACAATCTCGGATTCCCGATGATGGCTGTCAACGACGCCAACTGCAAGCATCTGTTCGACAACCGTCACGGTACGGGACAGAGTACATGGGACGCCATAATGTACACCACCAACAACATGGTCACGGGCAAGACGGTGGTCGTCGCGGGATACGGCTTCTGCGCGAGCGGCATAGCCATGCGCGCCAAAGGACTCGGAGCGAACGTGATTGTCACGGAGGTCAATCCCTTCAGGGCTCTTGAGGCGGCAATGGACGGCTTCCGCGTTATGAAAATGGACGACGCCGCGCCCCTTGGCGACATATTCGTGACTGCGACGGGCTGCCGCGACGTCATAGTCGGACGCCATTTCGAGAAGATGAAAAACGGCGCGATACTCGCCAACTCCGGTCACTTCGACGTCGAGGTGTCCCGCGCCGAGCTTGAGGCGATGGCGGTTGACAAATTCAACCGCAAGCCCTTCATTGACGGCTATGTGATGCCCGACGGACGAATCCTCAACCTCATGGCTGAAGGGCGGCTTGTGAACATCACCGCCGGCAACGGCCATCCCGCCGAGATAATGGATCTGAGCTTCGCCATACAGGCACTTTCGGCTGAATACCTTGTCAAGAACGGCAAAGAGCTTGCCGCGGGGCTTTACGATGTTCCCGAAAGCATCGACCGTGAGGCAGCCATGATAAAGCTCAACGCCATGGGGCTTGGGCTTGACGTCCTTACTCCCGATCAGGAAGCGTATCTGAATGCCGAATGAGAACGCTTGCAGCTAAAATTCGCTTCATCGCGCTCATACTCTGCCTTTCGTGTATGCTCTGCGGATGCACCTCGCTCGGTGAAAAGCTGACCTCATTAAACGCCGGGCAGAGTGAAGACCCAACGGATGCTCCTTACGAATACACCGCCGAGCCTTCATCGACGCCGTTTGACGTTGGTGATGAGAATCCCGTTTTCACGTTATGCTCCGGTTTTTTCAGGCTTTTTCAAAAGCTGTCCGACGGCATAATAACATCCGCTTACGGCTCCTCCGACGACGTCCTCTCAAAGCTTTGCGTGAGCTTTATGGAGGATGAAGCCATTCCCGCACGCCTATACTCAGCAGTCGGAATGCTCGGTCGGAGCGACAGCGCGTCCGATGAGTTTTCGGGGAGCGTCACGGGTGTTTTCCCCGGAGAGGGCAGCATAAAGTCCGACGGCACATTCTCCTTTACATTCGAGAACGGCTCAACGCTTGAGGGCAGTATTGAGGACGGCACCTTAATCGACTGCTCGCTCAATGAGGACGGCGCAAAGACGCGCCTTACCCTCTCCGTGAGCGGCGGCGTATATACCGCATGGGTGGAGCGAAACGGCATGACGGGCGTTATGGAGCTTAAAGACGAAGGCATCACCTATCTGCGCTTTAAATCGTCGCTGTGGGAAAGCTCCGGCAAACGCAATGCCCTTCCCGATGTTCCCGAAAAATCCGGGTTCTTCTGCTCAATATCCGGCATTGCCAGAATAAACCCCTGAGTATTCGCCATAATTATTATAAGCGGCTCTCGGACACAAATCGCATCAATAACAGAAAGGTATAAAACAGGCTATGTTACCCGCATTCTGCACCGCCGTCGGCACAACCGTCACTCCCCTTATAGTCGTCTGCATTATACTTGCCGTGCTTCTGATAGTATTCAAGATGTTCAAGGTAACGGCAAAGATACTGTGGAAGATACTTATAAACGGCATAATTGGAGCCGTTGTGCTGCTGGTTTTCAACGTGATATTCTACAAGCTCCTCGGCATCGATTTCTTCCACATCCCAATTACATGGCCCTCGGCTCTGGTTGCGGGCGTGCTTGGCATACCCGGAGTGATTCTGCTGCTCCTGCTTAAACTGATAGTTTAAGGAACAGGGTATAACAAATCAGGAACAATGAAAGGCTTTACATGAAAAAACCCGACAACATAAGGCTGAGCGAGGACGGTCGCTCACTCATAATACTTGACCAGACAAGGCTTCCCGGCGAAACCGTCTATTTGGAGCTTAACAGCCGTGAGCAGCTCTTTGAAGCCATACTCAAGCTCCGTGTCAGAGGTGCGCCCGCGATAGGTATCGCCGCGGCATACGGCTACTATCTCTGCGCTCTTGAGAACTCCGAAAGGGAGGACTTTTTCAGATGCATGGACGATGCCGAAAGGTATCTTGCCTCATCCCGTCCCACCGCCGTCAATCTCACATGGGCTTTGGGCCGTATGCGCCAGACATTGAAGCGCAATGCCCTGCTTCCACGCGAGGAGCTGATAGAAAGCCTTCGTCTTGAGGCGGAAGCCATCCAAGCCGAGGACATCGAGTCCAATATACGGATCAGCGAAAACGCTCTGCCGCTCATAAAGGACGGCATGGGCATACTCACGCATTGCAACGCCGGCGCTCTTGCCACATCCTGCTATGGGACGGCTCTGGGGCCGATGCTGCTTGCCCATGAGCGCGGCATGAAAATACATGTATATGCCGACGAAACAAGGCCGCTTCTGCAAGGCGCGAGGCTCACCGCATATGAGCTTATGAGAGAGGGCATTGACGTCACGCTGATATGCGATAACGCCGCCAATCAGGTCATGAAGGAGGGCCGCATATCCGCCGTATTCGTAGGATGTGACCGAGCCGCCCGAAACGGGGACGCCGCCAACAAGATAGGCACTTCGGGACTTGCGGTACTTGCCGCCTATTACCGTATACCCTTCTATATGTTCGCTCCGCTTTCAACCGTCGATATGGACACGGCGAACGGCAGCGGCATCAAAATCGAGGAACGCGCCCCGGAGGAGGTCACCGAGCTGATGTTCTCAAGGCGCATGGCTCCCGAAGGCGTATCCGTTTACAATCCCGCCTTTGACGTCGTCGAGCATGAGCTGATAACAGGCATCGTCACGGAGGAGGGTATAATCACGGCCCCCTTCGAGGAGAATTTCACGGCGGCTTTTGAACGCAAAAAAGCAAGAACGGAGAAAACTGATGCTTTCGATAAATGATTACCGCGAGGGCGCGCGAAGGCTTCGTGAAAAGCTCGGCGGCTTCAAGCCCGAAATGCTTTTGATACTCGGCTCAGGTCTCGGCACGCTCGCCGATAAGACGGAAAACCCCATTGCCATTGCCTACAGCGATATACCTCACATGGCTTCAAGCACCGCTCCCGGACATATGGGACGTTTCATAGCGGGCAGGCTCGGCGGCATGGATGTTCTTATCATGCAGGGGCGTCTTCACTTTTACGAGGGGCATTCAATGGAGGACATTGTTTATCCCATCCGCATATCAAAGCTTATCGGAATAGACAAGCTCATAATCACCAACGCGGCGGGTGGCATCAACACCTCTTATAAGCCCGGCGAGCTTATGCTCATATCGGACTTTATAAAGCTGAACGCCGTAAATCCGCTCATTGGCACGAACATGGACGAGTTCGGCGCGCGCTTTCCCGACATGAGCCGCGTATTCGATCGTGAATACATATCGCGTTTTACCGGCATAGCCGAATCTCACGGTGAGCGCATCCATGAGGGCGTGTATTTCTACTGCACGGGGCCTCAGTTCGAAACCCCTGCCGAAATTCGGGCAATGCGCATACTCGGCGCGGACGCCGTCGGCATGAGTACCGTACCCGAATGCATCGCGGCGCGTCATTGCGGTATGCGCATACTGGGCGTCACATTGATAACCAATATGGCGTCCGGAATACTCGAACAGCCGCTCTCCGGCGAGGAGGTCATCGAAGCGGGACTTGCCGCATCGGACAGGCTCTCCGGATACATAGTTGATTTTCTCGGAACAATAGACAAGGAGTATAAAGATGCTTGACGCAGTAATAAAAAACGCAACACTTATACCGATGACGGAGGACAACCTCGTTATATACAACGCCTCCATAGGCATAAAGGACGGACTCATAGCTTATATAGGCTCCGAGCCTCCCGAAGCTTCGGAGGTTGTGGACGCGCACGGTCATATCGTCATGCCCGGACTTATAAACGCTCATGCTCACACGGCAATGTGCATAATGCGCGGATACGCCGACGATTATCCGCTCAAGCAATGGCTGTATGAAAAGGTCTTTCCCGTCGAGGCAAGGCTCGATGAAAGAGCCATCGTATCCGGCGCGATGCTCGGCATGGCGGAGATGCTGAGAACCGGCACGACCTCGTTCTCGGATATGTATTTTTGCCAGCCCGCTGTGGCTGATGCGGTCAAGAATGTCGGAATGAGGGCAAATCTCTGCAATGCCGTTCTGGCTCTTGGGGATGATTATGACTTCAACAGCGACCGTGCCGTCGCGGAAACATATGAGCTGCTTGACTATTATGGAGCAAACGGACTCATCAGAGCCGATGTGGGCATTCACGCGGAGTATACCTCCCCGCCCCATGTGTGGAAGCTCGCTCACGAAATAGCGGCGGCAAGCGGAGCGATAACCCACATACATCTTTCCGAAACAAGCTTGGAGCATGAACAGGCAAAACAGCGTCACGGCATGACGGCAACCGCCGCTTTTGAAAAAAACGGCATATTGGATACAAGGGTACTTGCCGCGCACGGAGTATGGCTTGAGGAAAACGATATGGCGATATTGGCGGCGCACGGAGCGTCGGTCGCGCATTGTCCCGTGTCAAACCTCAAGCTCGGCAGCGGTATAGCAAACATAAGCGCAATGCTCAAAGCCGGTGTCAACGTGTGTCTCGGAACCGACGGCGCATGCTCAAATAACTCCCTCGACCTTTTCGAGGAGATAAAGCTTGCCGCGCTGCTTGCCAAGGGTTCCACTCTCGATCCTTCCAACATAACCGCATATGAGGCGTTAAAGCTTGCAACCGTGAACGGCGCAAAGGCTCAGGGACGCGAGGACGAAACGGGCCGCATTGCGGTCGGCTTATCCGCCGATATGATAATGATAGACACCTCCGCTCCCCATCTGTTCCCCATGTACGATCCTATCTCGACCGTCGTGTACTCCGCCCGCGGTTCGGACGTCGAGCTGACAATGGTCGGCGGAAAGGTTCTGTATCGCGGCGGCGAATGGACGAGCATTGACGTCCGGCAGGTGATGCGCGATGTGCGGGAATTTGCCGTACCCGTAGTTTTAAATCGGACTAATCTCGGATAACCATGAGGTATTCCTCATAATATCGAGAACATCCATGCCAAATGGCTTGGCACAGACCGAGCATGAACACCCATAGGTTTGTTGAATTTCTTCCGACAAGGACATGCCTCGCGGGGACGTTAAAACACGCTTGGTCTATCAAGGTTCCGCGGCTCCCGTTGGTCGCAGGTTCATCACTTGGGAGCTTGTTTGCATTAATCAGCTATTAGTATGATAAACAAATCCTCCGCAATTTCAATCTTTTTTTCATAATCTCAACTGAATACCCTCCTTATGCCATGGGAAGAATTATAGTACGCGGGCGGTTCAAACCGCTCCGAACGGAGGTAATTGAACCATGGCATCGGGAAAGGTTGAGATATGCGGTATAAACACGGGAAAGCTGCCGAGGATGGACTCGAAACGGAGTGAGGAACTGCTTTCGCGTATATCCTGCGGGGATAATACTGCGCGTGAGGAATTTATAGAAGGAAATCTTCGGCTTGTGCTTTCCGTCATTCAGAGGTTTTCAGGACGTGGCGAGCCGCCCGACGACCTTTTCCAGATAGGCTGCATTGGCCTTATAAAGGCAATAGATAATTTTGACACATCGCACGGCGTAAGGTTCTCCACCTATGCCGTTCCCATGATAATAGGAGAGGTGCGCCGTTATCTGCGTGACAACAGCAGTATGCGCGTTTCCCGCTCGATAAGGGATACCGCCTACCACGCCCTGCGGGAAAGAGCAAGTCTTGAGTATGAGCTTGGACGCGAACCCACAATAGCCGAGATAGCCAAAGCTCTCAACGTCCCCGAAGAAGACGTCGTGTTCGCTCTGGACGCCATTGCGGATCCCGTTTCGCTCAATGAACCCATATTCCGCGACGACGGCGACGCCGTTTTTATAGTGGATCAGGTCAAGGATGAAAAAGCCTCTGAGGAAAACTGGCTCAACTCCGTCGCGCTGCGCTCCGGTATGGATCATCTTCCCGAACGTGAACGCCGTATTATAGAGCTTCGTTTCTTCCTCGGACGTACCCAGACCGAAGTCGCAAGTGAGATAGGCATCAGTCAGGCACAGGTTTCAAGGCTCGAAAAACATGCTCTCGGTCAGATGAGAAAATTTGTGTGAGCGCAATGCAAATAGGTTGTGATGCGCTCCCTGTTTTTGACCGCCCATGTAAATGTTTTCAATCCTGATGGAAAAACCGTATAAAACGTCTTGACAAGAGCCCGCCAACGATATATACTGTTTATAGTGGAGTTGTATGTTTCACCGTCCGAAAACACAATCAAACAAATCAAAAATCAAACAAGAAAAATGAGGTAAACATTATGAAAAAACGTATTTATGCTGCTATCCTCGCAGTAATGTTTGCCTTCTTGAATGTCGAATCGGCAATCCCGGCGGCAGCTCTTGAAGGTGTATCGCAGGTATATGCCACACCGAGCGGTTACAACGAAAACGACTATCAGAAGATTCTTGCCTTCCTTGAGCAAAGCGATGAAAACGAGGTGAAAAACGGAACAAAACTAAGCGGGACTTATGATCCTGCCGATCCTGAAACCTGGGGAAGCTGCATTACTTGGCAGGATTTTGATGGTGAGAAAAGAGTCACCTCTATAACAGCTTCGTCAATGCAGCTTTGCGGCAGCCTGGATTTATCCGAATGCGCCAAGCTCACCGAGCTGAACTGCAATTCCAACTCAATAACCGAGGTCAATGTTCAGAATTGCGGCGAGATGACAAAGCTTTACTGCACTCTTAACGAAATATCCGCAATCAATTTAAGCGGAACCGTTTCACTTCAAAATCTATGGTGCAATTCCAACAATCTTGACTCGATTGACGTAAGCTGCTGTCCTGAATTATCAATTCTCAAATGCTATACAAACAGCATCTCGGCACTCGACGTCAGCTCATGTACCGCGCTCACAAAGCTGGACTGCTCAGATAATAACCTGACAACTCTTGATGTAAGAAACTGCACTTTGCTCGCAACCCTTTACTGTTACAGGAACAATCTGACCGAGATACAGTTGGGAAATCTTCCTTCGCTTAAATATCTGTATTGCTACTCCAACAATTTAGCTTCACTTGATGTCAGCGGATGCCCTGTGCTAAAGTATTTCTCATGCTATTCAAACATGCTGACCTCGATTGATATCGGAAGCAATCCCTCAATAAGCGAGTTCGTATGCGATAACAACCGACTTACTGAAATAGATATGAGCAACAATCCGAGCCTTCCGAGAAATCTCGTACAGGCGGAGGGCTATGGCTATGTCGGATATAAAAAGTCATCTTCCGAGTATTTGGTCGCAACTCCGATAGCCGGTCACAGCTTTATCGGCTGGTATAATCAAAACGATGAATTGCTCTCCACAAGTATGGAATGGCGCTTAACCAGCAAAACGGAAAAGGTTTTCATCGGCAGATTCGACGACGGCAACATAAGCTACGATACTCCAGCAGGCTATAATGAGAACGACTATCAAAAGCTTGTCACATCCCTTGAGCAAGTTGACAACAGCGGAATTAAAAACGGCAAAAAAGTCACAAGCAACTACAACCCAAACGACCCGACAACATGGGGTCCCGGCTTTACATGGGTAGAAGTAAACGGTGAAAAAAGAATTTCAAAAGTGTCAGTAACCTCAAAGAATTGTATTGGTACTTTCGATGTTTCGGATTGCAGCGAGTTGAAGATAGTTTATCTTGGATGGAATAAGCTTGCCGAGATAAATCTCAGCGGATGTACTGCACTTGAAAAGCTTAACTGCACTTTAAACAATCTTACCGAACTTGACTTGAGCGGATGCAGCTCGATAAGTGATCTCACCTGCTCATCAAACAGTATTGAAACTCTAAATCTAAACGGCTGTGTAAAGCTCTACAGTTGTGTCTGCAACTCAAACAATATTTCCGAGCTTGATCTGACAGGATGCTCGGAGCTTACATATGTTGACTGCTCAAAGAACAGCATTGAAACTCTCATCCTTACAGATTGCGCTAAGCTCTGGGACTTGGAATGCGCTTCAAACAATATCCACGAGCTTGACCTGAGCGACTCATCGGGAATGACATATCTTGATGTAACCAACAACGACCTGACCACATTGGACATCAGTATGCTTACCGCTTTGCAAAGTCTTTCATGTACGTTCAACAATCTTACATCAATAGACTTGAGCAAAACTTCTGCTATTAAGCGGAATACTGTAAATGCCGTTGGAAACGGATACGTCGGATACACAAATCTCAGCGGCGAGTATGTTCAGGCTGTTCCCAATGAAGATGGCGTTTTCATCGGATGGTACAGCACAGGCGGAGAATTGCTTTCATCCGATGCAAAGTGGAATATTGGCAGCACAACCGAAAAGGCTTTTGTTGCAAGATTTGCCTTAAAGCCCACCGTCCTCGGCGACTTTGATGACGACGGTGTTTTGAGTTTTGCCGATATAACGCTGCTTTATTATTATCTTCTAAACAACGAAACTCTCAATGTTACCGAGCAAGGGCTTGCAAATGCCGATGCAAACAGTGATGGAGCCCTGACTGTAGCCGATATTACGGCGATCTACAGTCTTATCCTCGGCGAGGAGAACTAACTCAATATTTTGCAATAAAAGTATAAATTTTTTCAGTTGAAAACAGTTACAGAACTTTAATATCGGCTTCTCAAAGCAGCATTGCACAGCTTGCCGTTTTGAGAAGCTTTTTTATTATCATGCTTTATCATCGGCATTTCAAAATATCCATTTGCCTTTATCCGCAAAAAATTCTTCTCCCGCAGTTCAAAAACGCTGTACATTTGGTGCAAAATGTTGTATCATATAGAATGGATTTGAATGGTATTGGAGTGGACTCTAGTATTATGAGACCGTATTTTATAGTAAACCCCGTTGCCGGCGGCAAAAAGGCAGTTGAAGCGTTTGAAGCTATAGCCGATTATCTTAGATCGCGTTCGATTGACTTCGGGTATGTTTTCACGTCACACGCGGGTCAGGCAGGTGAGCTTGCAGAGGCCGCCTACCTGAGCGGAGAACGCTTCATAGTCGCTGTGGGCGGGGATGGCACAATAAGCGAAACAGCGTCCTGTCTTTACACCAAGTCCGACGTGATAATGGGGATATGCCCATTCGGAACGGGCAATGATTTTGCGAGGGTTCTGAAGCTGCCGACAGAGCCTGAAGCTGTGGCGGAAATGCTTCTTGGCGGCGTCCCTTCCCCCGTCGATATAGGCATGGCAAACGACAAGCCTTTTACGAATGTCGGCGGCATAGGCTTTGATGTGGATGTCGTTATAAACACCGAACGGTATAAAGCCCGCTTTCACGGTATGCTCCCATACCTTATGGGCATTATCAGGTCGCTCGTTCATCTCAGGCATGTATCGGTCACAATAACAGCCGACGGTGAAAGCTTCTCAGATGACATTACAATCTGCGCGGTCGGCAACGGTTCTCATTTTGGGGGCGGCATGGCTGCGCTGCCTGAAGCCAAGGCAGACGACGGTCTGTTCGATGTATGTGTAGTCAAGCGCGTGGGTGTTTTCAAGCTTCTCCGTCTTCTGCCCTCTTTCATAAAGGGCAGGCATATAAACAAAAGCTGCGTCAGATATTTCCGTGCTGCGGAAGTAACCGTGGATTGTGAACGCACTCCGATGCAGCTTGACGGTGAGCTGGGGCAATATACGCCGGTAACATTCCGCGTATTGCCGGGCGCACTTACAGTAATGCTCCCCAAAGCACAGCGGCAACAACAAATCAGTTTTCAATAAGAGGACTTAAATGGCAAGAAAAAGGCGTAAACTTATAGTACGCGACCGTAAAAAGACATTCGTTCGCATCGTCATTACCTGTGTGAGCTTAATCGCGCTCATAGGCATAGCGATTTTGGCATTCTTTACCGCAAAGAGCTGCGGCATCAAAATGACGACAAGATCCCTTGCATTAAACCCCTCCGACATGGCCGTCGGCTCAGGAGACGGAATAATGTACATACGCGGCGGCAACATGAACTTCATGAGCTTCGATGACGAGGATGATGATTTTTCCAAGCCGCTGACGGGAAGCTCGGCTCCCAAAGGACTTGTCGGCACGGACAACATAAAGGCAGTCTATTCCGAAAACACCGTACAGATAATAGGCGGCGGCTTTGACATAGGCATAGACGGCAGTATAATCGCTCTCAGATGCGGCTCCTCTACCCTTGCGGTCTGCTACAGCCATCCTAACGGGGATGAGACATTGTCGGTATACACCTCCGCCGGGCAATTATTGAAGTCATTCGATTTCTCGGATGGAAGGCTCGTGGATTTCGGCTATAGTGAAGCTTCCGGTACGACGCTTTGGATAATGGAGCTTGATACGGACAGCGGTTCTCCGCGCACCACCGTATCCACATTTGATCTTGACAGGATGAGTTCAACGGGCGTAATAACCGTTTCAGGGCAGCTTGTTGAAAGGATATTCTTCACCAACTCAAGCGTATTCGTTGTCGGAACGGAATCACTCATACGCTATTCATCCTCCGCCAACCGTGAGATATACCGCATTCTGCTCTATGGCTACAGGGTTGCCGATATTTCATTGGCAGGCGATTCACCGCTGCTGCTGCTCATGCCGAGATGCGTTTCTTCCATCTCCGACATATCATCGCTGAGGCTTCTCACCGTTTCACAGAAGGATGTAGCCGACGAGACAGCCGTCACGGTAACGCTTCCCGAAGACGCCGTAAGCTGTCATTTGACGAACGGCAATCTTGCCGTCATTTCATCGAACGCCATAGGGCTTTATTCGGGCAAGGGCGTCCTGCTTGAGGAAAAGAGTCTGCCCCTGAACGCGACCAACTCATCAAAGAAGCTGGATGAACACCACATTCTTATGGAAAGGAACGGAGAATCTGTTCTCCTTACGGTGGGCAAATGAATATTCTCGATTTTGTAATACTGGCAATGCTTGCCCTGTTTGTGATGGGCGGCGTTTATAAGGGCTTTATGCATACGGCATTGGATATACTCTGCTACATGATATGTATTGCTTTCGCATTCATAATGATGCCTATTATCGCCCTGCGTGTGGAACAGAACGAGTCCTTCATAAACAATATGCTCTACTATACCGAGGGCAGCGAGAACATATACGACGTCGAGTACAGCATGAAGAATATCTCGGAAATCTCGAATGCCGAGCTTGAGGAGATTTATTCACGCTCCGAGGTCGCGTTTCCCATGGACGAGCGCATACGCTCCAATGTCGCCAACGCCGTATTTGATAAGAGCAACATCAGCACTCTCGGAGATTATTTCAATCAGACGATGGTACTTGTCACCATAAACATAATGGTCTTTCTTCTGTTGTTCATCGCGCTGCGAGCTGTGCTCGCGTTCGCAATAGGATGGTGGAACTACGCAAGCCCATTTCCGGTTCTCAAGAAATTCGAGCTGCCGGCGGCAATCGGCACGGGCTTCATACACGGCATACTTGCCATATTCCTTTTCTTTATGATATGCCCGATAGTGCTTACCGTACTGCCGTTTGACATGATTTCCGACCTTGTGGAAAACAGCAAGCTGGCGCATTTCTTCTACTATTCCAATTTCCTATTGGCACTTACACCCGGTGTTTAACCGCTTTACCCCTTTTGATTTACCGTATGGAGGTATGAATGTATATTGCATCCGAATGGAAGGACTATGAGATAATCGACGCCGGAGGCGGAGATAAGCTTGAGCGATGGGGTAACGTCACCCTGCTGCGTCCCGACCCGCAGGCGGTATGGCCCATGCGCACGTCTACAAAGGGCATTGACGCCAAATACAACCGTTCAAGCTCCGGCGGCGGTTTTTGGGAATACGCGCATGAGCTTCCCGAAAGCTGGCGCGTCAGCTACCGTGACCTTACGTTCGTAGTTCGTCCCACGGGCTTTAAGCATACGGGGCTCTTCCCCGAACAGGCGGTAAACTGGGATCATATGCGTTCGGTCGTCAGAAGATTCAAGAACGCCAATCCCGATAAGCCCTTCCGCGTGCTGAATCTGTTTGCTTATACCGGAGGCGCGTCCTGTGCGCTTGCCGCCGAGGGCGCGGAGGTGGTGCATGTTGACGCCGCCAAGAGCATAGTGCAATGGGCAAAAGCCAATCTATCGGAGTGCGGGTTATCGGACAGACCCGTTCGCTTCATTGTTGACGACTGCATGAAGTTCGTGCAGAGGGAGGCAAGGCGCGGACATTTTTACGAGGGCATACTGATGGATCCTCCGAGCTACGGAAGGGGCCCGGACGGCGAAATGTTGCGTATTGAAAACGGGCTTTCTCCACTGGTTGAGGCGTGTGTAAAGCTGAT